>JAJDOJ010000192.1 GCA_022340215.1 Gammaproteobacteria bacterium | reverse complement strand
GACCGTCGTCGTGGCACCGCTGACGTCCAGTATACGGCACGAGGAATCGCTCGGCGCTATGGTCTTAGTGACCACGCCGCGCTGTCAGGTTCCGGCATCGGCCCTGAGCATGCTGCGATCGGTATACCAACTGACGCATGCCGAGGCACAATTGGCTATCGGCCTGGCAAACGTCAAGACGTTGCACGCATACGCCGACTCGGTGAATATTTCGTTTGAAACCGCCCGATGCGTGCTAAGGCGATTTCTGTCAAATGACATACCACCCTGCTTGTCTTTTCGTCCGTCCTCTGTGTTGCGACAACCGTTGCGTAGTTCGACTATGCGCCTGTTGTCGCGCCTGGATGACGAACGAAAATCCGGCGCGATCTGGTATGCCATTTTCCGGCAATCGCCTAAAACGGGTCATGACGAAAGCCGGGGTGCACCGGCAGTCCGAACTCGTACGCCTCGTGACGCTCGGCTTCGGTTTCGTCCAGGATGCTCGCCAGACTTTTGAGCGCACCTGAAATCTATGTGAGATATGCCCGATTTGAGAGACCTGTCAAATGAACAACGGTGAACCGGAAATTCCACCGGGTGTACCGCCCGAATTCCCCCCCGAGCAGGTTCCGATCGGTGTGCCACCCAGTGGCCCGGACGAGGTGCCGGAACCACCCACAGAGACACCTTCGGAGCCGCCGCCGGAGATCCCAGCGCCAAAGGAAAGATTCTCAGGTTAGCGGCATGGCGGATTTAAGGCGGTATACCTTATCGATTTCCCGAAAGCTGCCTTTAAAATGCCATGGTGTCCCCAAACAATGCCCCGAGTGATTTCGCTACGGCAACCCGATCCTGGCCATCCAAGCGACCTGCCTTGCGCAGGATCAATCGGTGGTCGAGGGTGAACAGCTTCATTCTTACGACCGAGGATGCCGCAAGCCCGGCATTAGGGCCGTCCTGGATTGGTACATCCAGCGGCCAGGACGCATTCTTCTGACTGGTGATCATGGCGAGCACCGAGTGACCAATCCGGTTGCCGAACGCCTCGGATCCGGAGAGAACAAGTGCGGGACGTCGCTTGGCGGCTTTTTGGTCAGTGAAGGGGAATGGCACAACGACTACATCGAATGTCTCAAAGGTCACGATAGGCCTCGTCGTCAGCCTTGGAGTTCCACTCCTCCAGAATATCTTCCAGAGCGCCGGAGAAGGCCAGATCGATCGGTGTGGCCTTGCGCAGCCGAACCACGCCGTTCTCGATCTCAAAGGCGATAACTTCGCCCGCCTTCAGGTCTAGTGCCTGGCGTACCCGGGCGGGAATGGTGGCCTGGTATTTCGTTGTCAGCCTGGCGGTATCCGTGGTCATAGGCATGGCGCTCTAAAAGGGTAATGCGGTAATACTAGCATTACCTTTAGATGCCGCCAAGAACGGCTGGTCCTTCTCTCCAACAGCAGCGGTCAGGGGGTCAAGAGGGGGTCACCTCCGACGGCCGTATCCTTTTTGCAGTGCCGTGGCACGACCGCGTCATTCTCGGTACCACCGACACCCCGACGGAAAAGATCGACATCGAACCCCGCCCGCTGGAGGAAGAAATCGCCTTCATACTGGACAAGGCATCGCAGTATCTGGAACATCCCCCGACCCGAACCGACGTCCTCAGCGTCTTTGCGGGGTTGAGGCCCCTGGTCAGGTCCGGGGAGGGGTCATCCACCGCCGCACTGTCCCGCGATCACACCATCCTGGTCTCCGACTCCGGCCTTGTCTCCGTGGCGGGGGGCAAGTGGACCACCTATCGCAAGATGACGGAGGACACCATCGACCACGCCCAGCTCGTGGCCCTGCTGGAACATCGTGCCTGCGTCACGCAGAAACTCAGAATCCATGGCTGCACTGGCACACCGACCGCGGGAATCTCGCCCATGGACGTCTACGGGAGTGACGCGGAAGGGATCCGGGCCATCGGCAGGGACCGCCCCGATCTGGCCCAGCCCTTATCCGACAGGCTGCCCTACACTGGCGCCGAAGTCGTCTGGGCCGCCCGCTACGAGATGGCCAGGAGCGTGGAGGACGTACTGGCCCGTCGGACCCGTGCCCTGCTGCTTGATGCCCGGGCCAGCATCGACATCGCGCCGCGGGTAGCGGAACTCATGGCGGGGGAACTGGGGCGTGATGCGGCCTGGGCCGCCGAATCCGTGGATTCGTACGTGCAGCTCGCCCGCGGCTACCTGATCGATGACAACATGGTGCCTGAGAGGAGGTGCGCGGGGACCGGGGGATACGCTCCTTGGAATCCGTAATCCCTAATCGTCCGACTCGGGATTGACCATGACCATACCGTCGTCGACCCTGACCTCGAAGGTCGTCAGGTCCTCGTAGGCAGGGGCGGTCAGGGCCTCTCCGGAGGTGACGTCGAAGCGAGCGCCGTGCCGAGGGCAGATGACCTCGTTACCCTCGAGGTCCCCGCCCGTCAGGGTCTCGCCGTCGTGGGTGCAGATGTCCTCGATGGCGTAGAACTCGCCGTCGATATTGAATACCGCGATCACCATGTCCTCGTATTCCACGACCTGCCAAGTGCCGGGCGGGAACTCCTCGTTGTGGGCCACTTCGATCCAGTCAGACACAGACACTCCCTGCAGGAAAAAATCGGGGTTGGTGAGTGAACGATATGGTCTATAGCAGGCCCAATTGTAACTTGACCTCGTCGGACAGGGTGTCCATGCGCCATGGCGGGTCCCAGACCAGATTGACGGTCGCCGCCGTCACCCCTTCCACCTGCCGGATCGATCCCTCGACCATACCGGGAAACGTCTGTGCGACCGGGCACCCGGGGGAGGTGAGTGTCATGTCGAGAGAAACCTCACCCTTGTCATCCACCTCGATGCGATAGATCAGCCCGAGATCGTAGATATTGACCGGGATCTCGGGATCGTAGATCGTCTTCAGCACATCCACGATGCGCTGTTCGATCCCGCTCGTGTCAACAGCAGTCTGCTGCTCGTCTTCATGGGTTTTGTGTAGCCAGTTTCTCATTGCAGTCATGGCGTTCTGTAGGTTTCAGTCAGGAACCGCTTACTCGGTCGTCACGACGTCCGGTCGATTTTTGAGTGCAGCGAGCATCGTGTGCCAGGCGAGTGTCGCGCACTTGACCCGCATGGGGTACTCCTTAACGCCGGTCAGAACGGTGAGTTTGCCGAGCAGGTCCTGCGGGTCGCCGACCTGCTTTTCTTCCGTCAGCGCCCGGTGCACCTCCTCGAACAGCGCCTCGGCATCCGCCACGGGCTTGCCCTTGATGGCCTCGGTCATCAGCGAGGCCGAAGCGGTGGAAATGGCGCAACCCGCCCCTTCGAAACCGACGTCCTTGATCACACCGTCGTCAACGGTGAGATGAATCTGGAACTCGTCCCCGCACAGAGGATTGAACCCGTGCGCCGTGTGGTTGCAATCCTCGGGCTTCTTCGGGTAGTTGCGCGGATTGCGGTTGTGATCGAGGATTACCTCCTCGTAGAGTTCACGCAAGTCGTTCATCTTCCCATGACCTCCAGCACCTTGTGCATCCCCCCAATCAGGCGATCCACCTCTTCCCGCGTGTTGTAAATCCCGAACGACGCACGTGTCGTCGCGGCGATTCCGAACCGTTTCATCACCGGCATCGCGCACAGATGTCCCGCCCGGACCGCGAGTCCCTCGCTGTCCATGATGGTACCGACGTCGTGCGCATGAACTTGATCGAAGACGAAGGAAAGGATCGCGCCCTTCTCCGCCGCAGTGCCGATGATGCGAAGCCCGTCGATGGCCGCGGCACGCTCCTGGGCGTAATCGAGCAGTTCCTGTTCATGGGCGCGAATCGCCGCCAGGCCATGTCCCCTGACGTAGTCGATCGCAGCCGCGAGCCCGATGGCCCCGGCGATATTCGGGGTCCCTGCCTCGAAGCGCGCCGGCGGCTTCGCATAGGTGGCGTTTTCGAAAGTGACCATGAGGATCATCTCACCACCGCCCTGATACGGTTCCATGGACTCCAGATGTTCCATCTTGCCGTAAAGCACGCCGATCCCGGTGGGTCCGTAGAGCTTGTGCCCCGAAAAGGCATAGAAGTCGCAATCCAGCTCCCGGACATCGACCGTACCGTGCGCCACAGCCTGGGCGCCATCGATCACAACGGTCGTGTCGTACTGGCGTGCGGTCCGGATCATCTCACGTATCGGGTTGACGGTACCCAGCGCGTTGGAGATGTGGGTCACCGCAAGCAATCGCGTGCGGTCGTTGAACAGGGATTCGAAGACCCCGGGATCCACCTCGCCACTGTCCGTGACAGTCGCGACCCGGATCACCGCGCCTGTCTGCTGCACCACCATCTGCCAGGGTACGATGTTCGAGTGGTGTTCCATCTCCGTGACGATGATTTCGTCACCCGGCTTCATCCTCGGGCGCGCAAAGCTTTGCGCCACCAGGTTGATTGCCTCGGTCGTACCGCGGACGAAGACAATTTCACGGGCGTCAGCGGCATTGATGAATTCGCGGACCTTCTCCCGTGCCCCTTCGTAGGCGTCGGTGGCGCGCTGGCTCAGCTCGTGAACACCGCGATGCACGTTGGCATTGTCCCGAGAGTAGTAGGACGAAACGGCATCGATGACCTGGATCGGCTTCTGCGTGGTGGCGCCGTTGTCCAGATAGGCCAGCGGCCCACCGCGAACCCGCTGGTGCAGGATGGGAAAATCACGCCGGATAGCCGTGACATCCAGGATGGTTTCCGGCTGCTCTGTTTCCACCACTTCGGCAAACGCCGCCATTATCCAACTCCCGATGGGTCCACATGCGGCAGTTTGCTTGCCAGGATATTCTCGATCAGACGCCTGACCGGCTCGAGCCCCATCCGCTCGACGATATCGTGCGCGAATCCGTAGGTCAGCATACCGCGCGCCACGGGTTGCGGGATACCGCGGGATCGCAGGTAGAACACGCTTTCCTCGTCGAGCTGTCCGATGGTCGCCCCGTGACTACACTTGACGTCGTCCGCATAGATCTCGAGTTCCGGCTTGGTGTCGACCTCCGCATCCCGGGACAGCAGCAGGTTTCTGTTACTCTGTTCCGCATCCGTTTTCTGGGCGTCCTGATGCACGTGGACCTTGCCGTTGAATACCGCGCGCGACTTGCCTGACAGTACGCCCTTGTAATACTCCCGGCTCACTCCCTCGGGCTTTTTGTGGTCGACTCGCGTGTGGTAATCCACATGCTGCCGCCCGCCAGTTATGTAAAGCCCGTTGAGGCTGCACTCCGCACCCTCGGCGTCGAGCACGGCGTTGATGTCATGGCGGGCCAGACTGGCGCCGACGGATGCCGAGTGGGACACCAGCCGGCTGTCGCGTGCCTGAAGCGCCTGAAGGGTCGAGACGTGGAACCCCTTGAGACTCTCCTGCTGGAGCTTGTAGTGCTCGAGGTCGGCATCCGCCGACAGTACCGCTTCGGTCACCACGTTATTGAGATAAACCGGGCCGCCGATACTGAGGTAGTGCTCGATGATGGTGGCCTGCGAGCCCGCTCCCGCAACGATGAGATTTCGCAAGTTGTGCGTCTCGGGATCGCCATGCGCCGTTGTGAGATAAACGAGCTGGATCGGCCGCTCCAGTCGGGCGCCCTCCTCCAGGCGTACGAGCGCCCCGTCGGTAAAGAACGCCAGGTTCAAGGCGGCAAAGCCGTTTGCCGACCCGTCCGCCTGCTTCGCGAGCAGAGGCTCCAGCACCTCGGGCATATCCTGCAAGGCCGACGATATGCTGTAAATCTCCACACCCTCCGGAAGTTTTCCCGGACGGCTGAGCTGGGGTGAATAGCGTCCATTGAGAAAGGTCAAACGATGGGCCTCGAGATCTCCCATCAGCGCGTCCCCGAGGTCGTCTTCCATCAGCCCGGTGCAGAACGCCAGGGAAGGCTGGAAGGAATGCTTCGCGATCGCGCGCACATTGGTGTACTTCCAGTCTTCCTGACGCGTCGTCGGCAGGCCGATGGTGGCGTAGCGATCCATCGCCGCGGCCCGCAGATCGTCCAGCCAGGGCAACCCGGCGCCCGGCAACGATTCGCGAACGGCGCTAAAGCTGTCGGCGTAGTGGTTCTCCATGGGCATGACTGCACTCATGCGCTTACCACCTTGTCGATCCAGCCGTAGCCCTGTTCCTCGAGTTCCAGCGCCAGCCCCCGGTCTCCGGACTTCACGATGCGCCCGCCCGACAGGACGTGAACGAAGTCGGGCACGATGTAGTCCAGCAGCCGCTGATAGTGTGTCACGACGATGATCGCGCGGTCTTCCCTGCGCAGCCCGTTGACCCCCTCGGAGACGATTCGCAGGGCGTCGATGTCCAGACCGGAATCCGTCTCGTCCATGATCGCCAGTCTGGGCTCGAGCACCGCCATCTGGAATATCTCGTTGCGCTTCTTCTCACCGCCGGAGAACCCCTCGTTGACGGAACGCTTCAGCAAGCCCTCGTCCATGTTGACAAGCTTCGCCTTCTCCCGGGCGAGTTGCAGGAAATCCATGGCGTCGAGTTCTTCCTGTCCGCGGGATTTACGGATGGCGTTGAGCGCGGTCTTGAGAAAATAGGTGTTGTTGACACCCGGCACCTCGACCGGGTACTGAAAGGCCAGAAAGACACCATCGCAGGCGCGCTCCTCGGGCTCCTTGTCCAGCAGGTCATCTCCGTCCAGGGTGACTTCGCCACTCACCACTTCGTACCCGGGTCGTCCGGCCAGCACATGCGCGAGCGTGCTCTTGCCCGAACCGTTTGGTCCCATGATCGCGTGCACCTCGCCCGCGTTCACCTCGAGATCGATCCCCTTGAGGATCTCCTTTCCTTCGACGTTGACCCGAAGGTCCTTGATAGTCAGCATTTCTGGATCGTCTCCAAACGTCTTGTCCGGCGCCATCTGATTCCGGCATTTCGGGCGTAAGCCCTGGCAGTCATAAACAACTCAACGCAAGCACTCTGCAATCGCGCGCTATACGCTGAAACTCTCCCCGCAACCACAGGTATCCTGCACATTGGGGTTGATGAACTTGAACGTTGAATTCAGCCCCTCGCGTGCATAGTCGAGCCGCGTACCCTTGACGTAGGGCAAGGCATCCAGACCGACATACACCGACAAACCCTCGGCAACCGGGTAGACACGATCGTCTTCGGCGGCCTCGTCGATAAAATCGATCTGGTATCCGAACCCGGAGCAACCCATCTTCTTAATGCCGAGACGCACGCCGATACCGGACCCGCGTTTCTCGATCTGCTTCCTGACATGCCTAACCGCCGCCTCTGTCATCGTGACGGGGGGTTCGATCTCCACTGCATTGACTGATCCCATAAGTACTGGCTCCAAATTCAATTTGCCCGATGCTCTCAGCCCACGGCGCCTTCGAGGCTCACGCTCAGGAGTTTCTGGGCCTCCACCGCGAACTCCATCGGCAGTTCCCTGAAAACCTCCTTGCAGAACCCGTTGACGATCATGGAAACGGCATCCTCTTCCGCGATGCCTCGCTGGCGCAGGTAGAAAAGCTGGTCGTCCCCGATCTTCGAGGTCGTGGCCTCGTGCTCCACCTTGGCCGTCGGATTCTTCACCTCCATGTAGGGGAAGGTGTGCGCCCCGCAGCGGTCACCCATCAGCAACGAGTCACACTGCGTGTAGTTGCGTGCGTCCTCGGCGCCCTTGAGGATCTTGACCAGACCACGATAGGCGTTCTGCCCCCGCCCTGCCGAGATACCCTTCGAGACGATGGTGCTGCGCGTGTTCGCACCGATGTGAATCATCTTGGTGCCGGTGTCGGCCTGCTGGAAATTGTTGGTCAGGGCGACGGAATAGAACTTTCCGACGGAATTCTCTCCCCTCAGCACACAGCCGGGGTACTTCCAGGTAATCGCTGAACCCGTTTCGACCTGGGTCCACGAAATCTTCGAGTTCGCCTCCCGGCACTCGCCGCGTTTGGTGACAAAGTTGTAGATCCCGCCGCGACCGTTCTCGTCGCCGGGATACCAGTTCTGTACCGTCGAATATTTGATCTCCGCACCTTCCAGCGCCACCAGTTCGACGACCGCCGCGTGCAACTGGTTCTCGTCCCGCATCGGTGCGGTACAGCCCTCGAGGTAGCTCACATGACTGCCCTCCTCGGCCACGATCAGCGTCCGCTCGAACTGGCCCGTATTCGCGGCGTTGATACGGAAATACGTAGATAGCTCCATCGGGCACCGCACGCCTTTCGGGATGTAGACGAACGAACCGTCGGAAAACACCGCGGAGTTCAGGGTCGCAAAGAAATTGTCGCTGTAGGGTACGACGGTCCCGAGGTACTTCTCGACGAGTTCCGGGTGTTCGCGAATCGCCTCGGAGAAGGAACAGAAGATGACCCCCACTTCAGACAGCTTTTCCTTAAAGGTTGTCGCCACTGAGACACTGTCGAACACCGCGTCGACGGCAACCCCCGCCAGGATGGCACGCTCCTCCAGCGGGATCCCGAGTTTCTCGTAGGTCTCCAGGAGTATCGGATCGACCTCGTCAAGGCTCTTCGGGGCGTCGTCCTTGGATTTGGGGGCGGAATAGTAGGAAATGGACTGGTAGTCGATCGGGTCGATGCGCAGCCTCGCCCAGTCGGGCTGTCGCATCGTGAGCCAGTGCTGGAAGGCCTTGAGGCGCCATTCCAGCATGAAGGACGGCTCGTGCTTTATGGCCGATATAAACTTTATGGTATCCTCGTCCAGCCCGGGGCGGAGCGTGTCGCTGTCGACGTCGGTCACGAAACCGTGCTCGTACGCCTTCTTTACGATCAGATCGATATCCCGTTCCGCTTCGCCCATCTCGCCCTCTCCGATCGTTTGTTTCCCACACCTAAAAAATCCTGACTAATATGCTCAGGAATTGATAGAATATGCCACCTGACTGAGTTAGTCAAGAACCAGCGTTGATGAGCAGAATCTAGTTAACTATTTGTTTTTGTGTTATTTTATCAGGCAGCCCTTCCCGGCATCCCGCCTGGCGGGAATGCATCGGATCGGACCCCATTGTCTGCAAGTCAACTTTGCATGCTAAACCACGATTACCCACAGCAAATGGCGAAATATCAATGAACAAAGCAATTAACCTGGAAAACCCTCCCGCCTACCCTGGCTTGATCGAGAACGAGATCAACGTCACGACGGCGGCCATGGAACAGATTCGCGGTCTGCTGGTCGATGAAGATGAAATCGAAGCGATCCGCATATTCGTCGCCGGCGGTGGATGCAGCGGTATGACATACAGCATGACCTTCGCACAGGAACGGTTTCCGCAGGACAGCGTGCTGGAACGGGACGGTGTCCGACTCTACGTCGATGCCTTCGCCCTGAACTATCTCGATGGCGTCGAGATCGACTTCGTGGAAAACGTTACCGGGTCGAGCTTCGTGTTCAGGAATGTCTTTCAGGCCGTCGGCGGTGGCGGAACCTGCGGCGGTTGCGGAATGGCGGGTGGCGGCGCCTGCTGATCAGGATCACACCCAAGATCGGCCGAATACCCTCCGCGGCGGTCCGCCCTCCTCATGACCTCGCCCCGGCTGCTGCTGGTTGCCCCGTCGACGAGCTATCGCGTCGGTGCCTACCTCAATGCGGCACGGAAGCTGGGCGTTTCCGCCGTCGTCGCCTCGGATGGCCGGCATTCGCTGATCAGTAGTTTCAACCAGGGCATTCACATCGACCCCGTTGACACCGAGGGCACGATCGGGGCGCTGCTTGCCGAAGCCCGCGCCAGGACTTGCGCCGGGGTCATCGGCACCGATGACGGCACGGTAGAGATCGCAAGCCGCCTCGCCCGTCACCTGGGACTGCCTGGCAACGACCCCGGCGCCGCCATCGTCACCCGCCGCAAGGACAAGGCGCGCGAACGACTCGAATCCGCCGGAGTGACGGTCCCCGACCACGCCGTGATGGACATCGCCGGGATCATCGCCGGAAAGCTGCCCGACATCCCCTTTCCGCTGGTCCTCAAGCCACTGGCCATGTCCGGCAGTCGCGGAGTCATCCGTAGCGACGATCCGGGGGCATTTCGCTCGGCGGCACGCCGTATCCGTGAGATCGTCAAAGAGCAGGCTGACGATTTCGAGCGCCAAACCGTCCTTGTCGAGCGATACCTGCCGGGCATCGAGGTCGCCCTTGAAGGCATGTTGTACGGGGGGCAACTCACGGTGCTTGCGCTGTTCGACAAACCGGAGCCGCTGGAAGGACCGTATTTCGAAGAAACCTACTACATCACGCCGTCGAGGCTGCCCGCGCGCATACAGGAACGGATCGTGGCGACGGTCGGCGCCGCCTGCGCCGCCCTTGGTTTGCACCACGGCCCGATCCATGCCGAACTCCGGATCGACGGCGAACGGGCCTGGATCCTCGAGGTCGCGTCGCGCACCATCGGCGGACAGTGCGCGCGACTCCTCAGCTATGGGACGGACGCCGGGCTCGAGGAACTCGTCGTCGCCAACGCCCTGGGTCGACCGCTGGCGGTGGACGCGCCGAAGGGCGCATCGGGCGTGCTGATGATTCCGATTCCGCAGGCGGGCGTGCTGCGACGTGTCGAGGGCGTGCTCGAGGCGCAGAAGGTGCCGGGAATCGTCGATGTGGAGATCACGCGCCGCGAGGGTTACGAGCTGGTCCCGTTACCTGAGGGCAGCAGTTACCTGGGATTCGTCTTCGCTCGAACCGACACGCCGGCCCAAGCCGAGGCGGCGCTAAGACAGGCGCACACCAGATTGAATGTTGTCGTCGCGCCGGCCTGGCGAATACGCCGGGCCGGCTGAGCGGGTCTACTTTTTTGACCCCGCGGCCTGGAAACCTTCCGGGACCCCGCCCAGTTCGCTTTCGCCGAACAAGTAACCCATCATGTGACGCTCGATCAGTTCCACGCTCCTGGGGTCTGCGGTACTCAACTGGTTTTCATTGAGAATCATGGTTAACCGCTCCAGCCAGCGGGTCCAGCCCTCCTGCGACACCTGCTCATAGATCCGTTCGCCAAGCGGCCCCGGGTAGGGGGGACGCTCCAGACCCTCGGCTTCCCGCTTCAGTACTACGCATTGCATCATCCGGGCCATTTCGTACCTCGTTATTTCCGGCTCATCGAACTCAGGTATTATGTCACAGGTGTGGATTCGGGGCATACCGTCACCACGGTGAGGCGTCTGCGCTGCTCGTCCGGGCCGACCCAGCACACCAGCACACCGCTACCGCGTCGAGCATCTCACAGGAATCCGCATTGATGGCCTTGCGCAACCGGGCCACCAGAAACAAGTTCGAGAATACCGAGCACCGAACGATGAAGGCCCTGGCCTGATCGAGAGACTGTTCACCGCACCGAAACCAGGCAGTGTGCGGATTCCGCGAGGTGATCTGGTGGCCCGGAGGTGCCCGTTCGATGCGGGCCTGAAGATCGAGATAACGACGGGCCCTGTCGACGGAACCTCCCTTGTCGCCGGCACGGATACGGAGCAGGGCGGGGTCCGTGAACCCCTCGAGATGATGGGCGTGCGCGAAATCACGAAAACGCCGGGGTGCCGAAGCGGTCATGCGCCACCTCTGTCCAGGACACCTCCGACACCAAGCATCGCCGGTCTTGAACGGTGAGACAGCACGGGTGAATTTGCTCCGGGAGCGGAACCCCGGCCCGGCGGCCGGTTCAGGCGGCGTCGGGCTGATTCTCCGGTGCGGCATCGCGGAAGGCCGGCAATGCCATACAGTTCTGCTCTATCCGCAGGATAGTCGGGTACGCGGAAACGTCACACTGGTAGCGCCGCGCGTTATAGACCTGCGGGACCAGACACGCATCCGCCAGTGTCGGGCTGTCACCGTGACAGAACTCACCCGTGGCTATACTACGTTCCAGCAACGCCTCGATGGCCTCGAATCCTTCGCGAATCCAGTGATGGTACCACTCCTGGACGACCTCTTCGGAGGCGCGCAGCTTCTCCCTAAGATATTCCTGCACACGCAGGTTGTTCAGTGGATGGATATCACAGGCGACCATCTGCGACAGCACCCGTACCTGAGCCCGATCGCGGGCCAGCGAGGGGAGGATCGGAATTTCGGGATATGTCTCCTCGAGGTACTCCGAAATCGACAGCGACTGGTGAAACAGCCGATGTATGTCCTTGAGCGTCGGTACGAACCCCTGCGGATTCACGTCCCTGTACTCTCCATCGTTTTCATCGATGCTTAACAGGTCGACCGGTATGGCGTTGTATTCTAGACCCTTGAGATTCAGAACGATTCTTACGCGATAAGCCGCTGAACTGCGATAATAGGAATACAGCGTCAGTCGGGACACGGGGCAATCTCCTGTTCAATCGCGCCGAGCGGCGCTTCCCCCTCGTTATTGAACATCTCGATCCGGACCCGGTCCCCGTATCGCAGGAATGGAGTGCGGGCCGCACCATGGGTAAGGAATTCCGGTACACGCTTCTCGACGAGGCAGGAGACGCCGTGCGACTCGTCCTCGTTAGAAACGGTACCGGAGCCGATGATGGTGCCAGCCGTCAGGCGATTGCCGGAAAATGGCATACCAGATTGCGCCGGATTTTCGTTCGTCATCAAGGCGCGACATCAGGCGCATAGTCGAACGATGGAACGGTTGTCGCAACACAGAGGACGGACGAAAAGACAAGCAGGATGGTATGTCATTTGACAGAAATCGCCTCAGGACCCGGGTTTCCGGAGCATGGCTGATCGGCGCCGGGAAATCAAATTGCATGTTAGGCGATTGCCGGAAAATGACATACCAGATCGCGCCGGATTTTCTTTCGTCATCAAGACGCGACAACAGACGCATAGTCGAACGATGGAACGGTTGTCGCAACACAGAGGTCCGACGACAAAGACAAGCAGGATGGTGTGTCATTTGACAGAAATCGCCTTAGCGCCTGCGTCGGGGTCCGCCATTCGAACGCGATTGAGGGTGAAAACCACCCGAAGATGCAGCTTTGCTCTGCCCCAGTCCGTCGCAAGCTCGTCCGGTGTGAAGGCCTCCGGAGAACGCCGTCGACGCCTCGCCGTGCCATAATCCCAAGCCCTTCGCGAGTTCCACCGGAATCAGATTTCTGGAACGAGACATCGTTGGCCAGCATCGTCAGGGCGACGTACGCTCGCGGATTCACGGGACGCCCCCATGGGTACATCGTCGGTGACGATCGCGACCTACGACTCAACATCCGCACCCCAGGCAAATTCCCGGACCGGCACCTCATCACGCGGCCCCAGAGATGACCTCGTCGTAGTCCTCTGGTCGACCTCCATGGCCTCGACCGGGGCCTGGAAGTTCCCCTCTCCGAAGCCCTCGTTTCCCTTTGTCTGGATGATCTCGACGAAGATCGGCCCGTAGTGGCGTACCGCTGCATCGAGGGGGTGCGCTGGGTGTTCCGGCGACCCCGGCTGTCCGAGCGCCCGCCCGGCGTCTCGAAGGCGTCTCGAAGTAGATCTCGGCGTCGTGACGCCGAACGGCCCGGACGGCATGATCACGACAGCCGACGTTCAACGCGCCGCCAGGAACCTCGGGGAGGTCGGCCCCCTTGAACTGCCGAGGGATGTGCGACGCGCAATGGCCCGCGCCATGTCAAAGGGGCACGTTGAGGTGGCTCCCCGTTACGCCAACGGAAGACGCCGATATCGAATCCTGGTCGCAGGACGAGGCGAAACGCTGCGCCCGATCCGACCGATCGTCATGGCTTTCGAGACGGAACCGTCACCCAATGCATGGTACGATAGCCATGCAGTAGACCAGAGGGGCGCGGGCATAGATCGACCTGGGTATCGCGGCGGACACGCCGCAAGGTATGTTCGTTCCCGTATTGCGGCTCTCTTGGAAACCGGTCTTCATGTTTGCGGAGCATCCCGCCGCAGGTAATGCGAGGTTGCGGCTTCATCCTGTCGAACTTCGGCACCTTTGACGGCCGCCACGAAAACCTGGCGTTCGTACCGCCCTCGGTCGCGCTCCTGGGCGCTGGTCCGCTGCGCGAACAGGTTGTGGCTTCCCAGGACACTCCGGCAGTACACAGGGTGCTGTCGCTGAGCTTCGACCCGCGCGGTAACCAGTGGAAAGGCGACCTGCTTTGTCGCGAACGACCTCGGTACGCCCCGAGACATTCCAAACGCCGGCGGTAGCCGCCTCCACCCTTGCCCCCGGCCAGCATCGGATCGGCGGGAGATGGCAGAATTATTATTCCCGTTGGGACCCGTCGGATTCACGGTACCTTGCCCGTCATCTGAATCAGCAGAAAACAAACACGGCCCCCGGGGCGGAATGATCGAAAACTTCACCAATCACGCGGCAAACGAACGCACTTATCTAGCCTGGATCCGGACCGCGATTGCCATCATGGCGCTGGGTTTCGTCATCGAGAAATTCGACCTCTTCCTGGTGTACCTGTCCCGAAGGATCGGCGCGGGGGAAACCCCCTCGAGTTCAGCGCAGGCCGAGATCGTCGGACTCGTCCTGATACTGTTGTCGCTCGGCATCCTTTTGGGCGCAACGGTCCGTTTTCTGCTCCTCAAGCGGCGGATTGACGATCCGGCCCCCAAGGCCTATGCGTCCTCGCTGACCAATGTCATCCTGGCGCTGTTGCTGACGCTGCTCTGCGTCTTCGTCCTGGTTTTCCTGTATCACCAGATCGCCTTGTGAACGGCAACATTGGCAATCTTACCAAGCCCCGCCCGCCATCTTGCATTGGAAAATGGTGAACTTTGCCGCTATCGGCACGCAACCGCAGCGCATTTGCACCAGATTTTCTGACATGGCTCGAACCGACGTCTGCCGAATACATTCATAAACCGGCGCCCTTTGCTACGTCACCACCGAGCCCCTGAGCCCCTGGCAGGCCCACCGCACTTACGGCGCGCGGGCGACCTCGGAGGCCTGGATCGAACAGGCCAAGAGCCAGATGGGGCTGGCGCACCTGAAAACCGACCACTTCCTGGCCAACGCCGCGCTGTTCCAATGCGCCGTCCTGGCCTACAACACCGCCCGTTGGATGGCGTTGCTGAGCGCCAACGCCACGCTCAAGCGCTGGGAGCCACAGACAATCCGGACCTTTCTGATCCGGGTGGCGGGCAAGCTACTCACCGGTGCGAATCAGCTGCGCATCAAACGACCTCGCCAGCATCTCCATCCCAAGGTGCGGGAAGACGGGTTGGCTTTGAGCCAACCTGCCTGAGCCCCGATCGGGCAATACAACCGCAGCGCCAACGGCCTGCCTTAACAGGCCCACGGGCGGCTCTGCTCGTTGCACAGAAAAACGGGGAAAAGCGCGCGCTGGCGGCTCGAGATCGCTGCTTGTCGTCATCGCAACGGCAGAAATGACTGCGGCACACCGATTATTCTGTCCCTATTGGTCGGCTACTCCCGAAGAAAACCCTACTTGCAGGATTTAGGTATACTAAAAACTGTTGCGCGACTCGGCAGGTAATATTCTCGTTACGACCGCAAGGGAGACTGGGCATGGTCGATCTGGACAGGCTGCTGCAACTCGCCGGTGCGGTGGCTGCTGGAGAATTTAGTGTCGGCGGCTCCCTGATCGACTACAAGGGCGAGTTCGACAAGGAGACGGCCAGGTCACTTTCCATGTTGTGCGCCGCCAATACACTGCTCGCGAGGACGCAGGTCGACACCGCATCCAAGGTGACCCAACTGAATTTGACCCCCCTGAAGGGATGGACGATGTCCGGGGGTGATTTCACAATCTGCGTCATGGGTGAAATCGGCGTAATCGTCCTCACCGACAAGGCGGACTTCAACGAAGTTCACAAGGTGTTGACAGAAGAGGCGACCTTTATCTAGCCGCCAGGTGGTTGTCTGCGGAACCGGCGCCGCCCTTCCCTACCCGCAAGCACGTGGATATTAGTTAACTTTCACAATATCGGAATGTTATTATTCGAGCCAGCACCTCGACACTCGGGGCTGGCGGCGACACGGAGATGTTGCCACGTGGATCGGCTGGCAGGGATGTCAGCGTCCACAACCGGCAACAATCCGAGTGTCAGGTGCTTTTATCTTTCTCGTCGATCCGGCATCAGGATTCACCCATCAATTCAGGGACTAAGTCAGTGGACGTCGATAGTCTGGGTCGCTATCGGGCGGCCGCGGGGCTGCTGGCCAGCAGGATTCTCGGTGGCCCCCCCCGCCCTTCGGCACGATCGGCGACGTCTTACTCGGCATGGTCGGCGGCTATATCGTCGCCCTGCTCGGGGCCAGCGGTAACGGAGGCATTCTCGGGTCATTCGTCGCCGCACTGGCCGGTGCACTGCTGCTGATATGGCTGTCCAATCTGATCAAGAAATAGCGTCACGCCTGGAGTGCGCATGGTGAACGACGAGAGCGACAAGGGCTTCTTCTAGCGGCTCGGGAAGATACTCAACGCCCCGCTGCCGGGTACCGATAGATCAGGGACACGCAAGAACGCCGAGGGCACCTCCAGGGACGACGAGGATTCGTTGCTGGATCGTGTCAAGGACATTCTGAATCGACCCCTGCCCGGAACGGAGATCCCGCAGAGCGCGAAAACACCACCCGCCGATACGGGAGGGAAACCGGCACAATCCGGTACTGCATCACAGCAAGGCACGGAACTCGATGCGGATGACCTCGACGAGGACTGGTGGGAAAGGGATTGGGACGCCTTTTCCGCAAGATCAGGAACGCGAACGCCCGGGTTTCAACACCGAACAGCGCGGCGACCGGGGCCGTTTCACAGACGCTAGGAGCCTGTCGGACTTAGGCGATCGTAGCGAGCATGGTGGGAGAACGAGACAAAAAGTTTACGATTTCGAGGCGCATAGTGGGCCTACGCAACGAGAAATCGGGGATTTTTTGGCCGCTCTCCCATCAGCGCAGTAG
>JAJDOJ010000191.1 GCA_022340215.1 Gammaproteobacteria bacterium | reverse complement strand
TGCCGTAGCGCCGATGCCGATATCTTGCCTTGCGGATTGTTTGAATAAGCGACCTGATGTTGGAATGGCGGAGGCGACGTCACAACTGCATAACAAATACTGATTACCCCTGAGACTCAGCTTCGATGGAAACTTGATTCTCGTTGTCAGGGGGGGGACATCCGGGTCAGTTCAGCAAGACGCGCCGTCAATACGTCCATGTAGGCTCGACCGCGGCATCCATGCCGCAGACGGTCTTGCTGAACTGACCCGAATGTCTCCTGGCAGGAGCGGCGGGACCCGATGATTCGATATCGAAAGATGGCTGAGAATCAGGGGTAATCAGGTAACAGATTGTGTACGTGGATGCGCTTTCCGCCAGATCCTGGGGGAGCACTGTCGGTGGGAATCGAAGCGCTTTCTACCTGTTAATCCGGCCAGATACGACTGAAATCAAGTTCAATGAGACATTTGCCCAGATCGAACTCGCAACATTCGTCGCGGGCGTCAAGGCGCTTGACGTAACGTCCCTCACGCAGGGAATAGAGCTTCGCGACGCGATTATCCGGGTCGACGATACAATAGTGACCGACGCCTTCTCGCTCGTAGATCTCGAATTTGGTGGTGCGGTCCTTGTTCGCCGTGGATGGCGAGAGGATCTCGAAGATCAGTGACGGTGCCCGGACGAGAAAATGCTCCGACTCGGGGCGGTAACAGATCACCAGGTTGTCCGGTTGGACGATGGTCTCCTCGGAGACCCTCCAGTCCACAGGCATCAGGCCCATGCAGTGTTCACAGTCGCGCAACGCCTCATCCAGCTCATGGGCCAGCTTGTGGCTGACGCGCTGGTGCAGAATACCGGGCGAGGGTGTCATGGCGTACGGGATGCCGCGAATCAGCTCCCATCGGCCTTCCCACAGTCGGTAGTCATCGTAGGTGTAATGCGGCAGGTGATCCGTCTCGCGCATCGTGCAATGCTTCCACTATCGTGCTCTACGAATGAGTGTAGTGTATTCCCCGTTCCCGGATCACGCAGGCTTCCATCTGACGGGATACGGCGCGGCCATTTCCGGATGTCCACCGGGCGCTGTTACTGTCAAGCCCTTCCAGAGGTCGGGGTTGCAGGGGGGAAAGGAGGATGCGATGACTGGCGAACGTCAGGTGTGTTACGCTGTCTTACATCCCCGTCATCGCGGACGATTGAAATGGGAACCCTCACGTTACGCATCGACGACAAGCTGGATAAAGAACTGACGCGGCTTGCCAGGAAGACGCACCGTACGAAGAGTGATCTGGCACGGGAGGTGTTGCGCCGACACATCGCGCGCGCCCGGCTCGAGGAAGCGCGCCGCCTGATAGCGCCATATGCCGAATCCGCGGGATACCTGACCGACGAGGACGTCTTTCGCGATGTATCGTGAGGGTCTTCCTCGACACCAACGTCCTCGCGAGCGCATTCGCAACGCGCGGCCTTTGTCTGGATCTGGTTCGCCATGTGCTGGACGAGCACGAAGCAGTCATCAGCAGCCTGGTGCTCCGGGAACTGGAACACACGCTGAAGGAGAATTTCCGCGTCCCGGCTACGGGCCGCAAGGCCGTACGGCTTGCGCTGTTCGAATGTACCGTGGTTGAACCACCGCCGGCCACCCCCCTGCCGGACAGTCCTGACCCGTCGGATGCGCCGATCCTGGCTGCTGCGCTTGCGGCCAATTCCGACATCTTCGTCACTGGGGACCAGGCGCTGCTGACCATGAAAGACGTAGAAGGCATGGCGATCCTCTCGCCGCGCGGGTTCTGGGAGCGGTTACGGCAGCGGGGCGTTTGACAAGGTGGATCCGCTGCGCTTGATCCCCCCTACGACTACGACGACTCCGGTTCAGTTCGAGCGTATATGAAACGGCCGGCCCCATGCGGGCCGGCCGTTTACCCGTTACGCGGCTATCTTGTCCTAGCGCTCCAGTAGACGGTCTGGCTGCTGCCGGGGACCGACCAGCCGTAGATGCGCACCTTCCAGGTGCCGGACTGCAGGTTGCTCGCGGTGAAGCGGGTGCGTTCGAACACGCTGTTCACCGAGATGCTGCTGTCGCGTACCACGCCGTTCGGGTCGACCAGCTTCAGGTCGATGTCGGCATGGCTGTCGGCGGCGTCCTCGGGCCACCACAGTGCACCCTCGATCTTGCCCTTTCCCGAACTCACGTTGATCGGGATCTCGACCGTCACGTGGTTGCCCACCACGACCTTGCCCCACCAGGCGTGACCGCCCGTGCCGAGGACGATCTTGCCCGCGCCCACGGTGTTGTCGAAGGGGTAGGGGTCCTGACCGGCCAGGATCATCCGGGCGTAGACGTGACCGGGATCGATGCTGAAGTTGATCCCGCGCATCCAGTTGCGCGTCAGGGCCGCCGCACCCGCACCATAGGGCGTGGCCCCGCTGGTCCCGGTGAAGATCCTGTTCGCGGTGTCGCTGGCGTTGCTTGCCGTGCGTGACCAGGTCGGGGCCTGGACATCGGGTTTGACGCGGCCGTCACCCGCCGGTCCGCGGCTCTGGTTGTTGTACTGGGCGAGGGTATCGATCAGGTAGCCGCCGATGCCCAGTACCTTGTGCGCGTTGGCGGGCGCGTTCACGGTGCTGGCATTAGGCCCGAAGTTGCCGTTGGCGGCGATGATCACCGCGCCCGCGTCGAAGGCCGCATCCGCCGCCGTGGAGATCGAGCTGGTGGCGCTGCCACCGCCCTGCATCTCGGCGACGATCACGCGGTCCAACACGGCAACCGCCTTTTCGAAGGCCTTGACCGAGGCGGTGGTGTTGAGGCCACCGCATCCGGCCGGATACACCTTGAAGCTGTCCAGGGTGACCCCGGTGACGCCGCGGTAGTCGTTACCGAGGTTGTTGTTGCCGGAGATGATGGCCGCCGTCGAGGTGCCGTGGTTCCAGCAGTCGTCGGTCGGGTCGGGGGTGTTGTTGCAGGTCCCGTCGGTGCAGTCGTAGCGGAAGTCGATGTTGGAGGGGCTGTCGAACAGGGTGTGCGTGAAGCGCAGCCCCGTGTCAAGCAGGCCGATGTAGCCACTGGTCTGTCCCAGATTGAAGTACGGATCGGTGTGCATCTGGCTGCGACCCTCGGCGACCGAATCGGCCGGCGGCTTGCTGCCGTCGTTCTCCAGTTCGACGTACATCACGTCGTCACGCGCGGCCAGCTCCTTGATCGAACTCAGCGGGGCCTTCGCGACAACCGCGTTGATCAGCCAGAAGGTGTCCTTCATTTCGATGCCGTAGCGACCGTTCAACTGCTCGGCGAGCTTTTCGTACCCCTGGGCGCGCTGCTGCTTGATCTGGCGTACGAGCTCCTCGGCCTGCTTCAACTGCTTTTCGCGCGAACCACCCTCAGCAGCGGGTAGGGGAAATCGCGGGATCGTCAGGTCGTCGCGGAAGTTGATGACTACGGTCTCGACCTGGTTCGGGTCCGCACCGGCCAACAGTTTC
>JAJDOJ010000190.1 GCA_022340215.1 Gammaproteobacteria bacterium | reverse complement strand
ATCCAGGAATGGATCGGTTACATGCGCGACTACACCCGCGCCAATCCGCTGGAAGCCGACTGCGGGCAACGCTACTACGGACTCAACGTCGTCTTCGAGGCGATCTACAATCTGATCCGCCTGGAAGACGATCCCGCGATCCGCGCGCAGATACAGTCGGAGGTCCTGGAGCGGAGGGTCTGGCCCTGGGTGGAAGATCACAAGAACGTTTATTTCAGCTACGTGCATGCCGCGCTGGCGACGCCATCGCCCGACACGGCTGAGCTCGCGGATCTCGCGACCGCGCAGCTTCGCCAATTCGCCGCGCCACCCAAACCTCGTCTGGCGCACGATGTCAGCGCCAATGACAAGTACCCTCCGAATCCTGAGTGCCCGGGACAATCCACGATAGCCGTCGACGTCGCCGACCGTGCCCCGCACGACTTCATCTGGCAGCGTTCACCCTTCGTGATCACTCAATACGCCGAACCGACACTGGTCTATCCGACGGTGGACTACCTCCTGCCCTACTGGCTGGGTCGATACCACGGTTTTCTGGAAGAGGATGCACCCGACACCTGCCTGAGCTGGATCCCCGCGCCCTGACGAGGCGTCATCGCGGCCTGCGAGCATCCCGGGCCGGCGGTGCGGTCACCGGGGAATTGCGGAAAACGGCAGTACTACGGCTCTCGTTAGGCAGTAATTTCGCGGTAGACAATGGCAGGGAGTTCGTTTATTTGAGATCCTTTACGAGCACGTTGTAGCCCCTGGATTCGGGGGTGGACTCAAAAAACTCGGTGAACTTGATCCATTGCTGCAGCGCCGGCTGGGTCGCGGTGTCTGCCTGTTCGGCGCTTTCGTAGAACGTGATCGCCACCCCTTGCGTGCCGTCGTACGAGCGCAGATTGATGTAGCCTCTGATCCCCGGGATTTTCATGACCTCCCGCCGGGTTTGTTCAACACGTGCGTTGGCCTGCTCCGCGGTCTCCGGTTTCAGTTCAAATTGGGTCACCCTCGCATGCATGGTATTTATTCCCCCTGAGGTCGGATCGGAGATAATGCGATTGCCGGAAAATGACATACCAGATCGCGCCGGGTGAACTGCGAAGCAGTGAACGGCTTGGGCAGGAAGCCCAAGACCGGTGCCCAAGCAAAGCAGGGACAGCGCCGCGCTGGGATCGTTCGTCATCAAGGTGCGATGACGCGTGATAGCCGCTCTATTCCAAGGAATCGCAACGCCGCCACGGGACGAAGCGGGCGTGCGTGCCGGGGAAACCTGTCCGTGACGGTATACACATGAGTTCCTTTGCCTACTGTTTGAAGTGATTATCCAGCACATCGACCGTGAATCCGGCCGTGTCGACAGTGATTCCTAACCCGTGCGCGGCAGCGGTGAATGCCGGACGTTCACGGGGGATATGCGGTTTGCCGGTGTGCTCCGGCGGTTTTACGCTGTCGTTCGTATTGACGAGTATGCTGAGCCCCGACAGCCGGGGAAATCGACGCACCGCACGGGCGATGCCGACGATGATATTCTCTGCGGCCTTCTCATACAGCAGATCCTTGTCGTCCACGAGGCCCGCGTAGATACCGCAGGAAAGCATGGTGATCCTCAAACCCGCAATGGTGTGCCCGAGCTGGTTCCAGGCATCGATCGCCTCGATCGCGTCGAAATAGATCTGCTGATACTGCGTCTCGTTCACCAGTCCCGTCCTGCCGAGAACCGGGCCGACCGAGTAGATCATCGCCTCGACGTTGTGTCCCACGTTGATTCCGTCAGGCTTCAGCTCGATCAGAAATGAGGTCAGTCGATCGCTTCGAGGGGGAACTGCCGAGGAATCCGCTTCCCATGCCCCTGTTCCGAATCGATTATCGTAGCGGGTCTTCAGCATTCCGTTGACCTCGGCCAGCTGGTGACTCGCCGACAGTCGTGCGTCGAACAGTCCGTTCATCCCGGAACCGCCCACCTGGTAGTAGAGCGAGGCATTGATGCTGCCCGCGTTCTGGGTGGCCACCTTGGTGGAACACAGTGTGGAATCCGTGAGCGGTCCGACCCATCCCTTCGACATGGAGCTTTCGAACAGGAAACGTACGCTATTCGATCTTCCGGTCACGTTGGCCTCCCCCTGGACTGGGTGTCATGATAGGTGTATTCGGGCTGGCGTTCACGAGGGATCGTCGTTTCCGTCCTGCTCGTCACGCCCTGCGGAATCGTTCGCCCCCGGATCGATCACGTTGCCGCCGGGATCGAGAAGGGAACCGATGGGCATGCCTTCCATACAGGAGGGGGTACGACACTGCAAGGCGGGAAGAACACAGGACACGGGTCGGGCGCACCGTGGGGCATGAAGCAACCAAGGGGATGGATGCATGGCTACGAGTCTCGGCAATGAGGAGTCACCGTGGAAAGGCCCGGCCAGTACACTGGCGAAAATCGGGCTGATCGGCATTCTGCTCATCGGCGCAACCGGGGCCTTTGTTGCCATGGGGCTGTTCATGTTCAACATGGGTCGGGACATGAGCACGATGACCCGATCCGTCGTTCAGATGGGGATCGACGTGACCACCATGGCGAAGAAGATGGTGGTCATGACCGAACGGATGCATTCCATGGCCGAGAGCATGGCCATGGGGCAGAGCGGGATGTCGAAGGATCTCTCCCTGATGCGTATGGGTATGGACAGTATGTCCAAGGACATGAATACGATGGGCAGAGACATGCGCGTCATGGGTCAGAACATCGGCGGGATGTCGGAGAACATTGCGTCGATGTCAAAGAACATGGCCTCCATGGCCCAGAACATGGCGACCATGAACGTATCCATGGCGACGATGACCCATACCATGGGGAAGATGAGTTACGACATCAACAAGTTCACGCGCCCCGAAAGCATCATGATGCCTTTCATGCGCTAGCTAGCCAATGAGACTGCCGTCGCCGGTTTCGATGCCGGAGGCTGTGCGGGTGCTTGAAACCTGCCACGGCGAGCGGGTCGTCCGATAGTTTGAGGGGAGACCGCGCTCCCAACCGACAACCCGCCGATCCCAACGGAAAAGTTTTCACCGGTATTGATCCGGATCAAGGTCGACTCCCCGGGATTGCCGTTTCATATCCTGAGTTTTCTGTTGCGCCCTTACCGAATGCAGCAGGGCGTCCCGTCCCCGATCCACATAAATAAGGCGATTGTCGGAAAATGGCATACCAGATTACGCCGGATTATCGTTCGTCATCCAGGCGCGACAACCGGCGCATCGTCGAACTCTGTAACGGTTGTCGCAACACAGAGGACGGACGAAAAGACAAGCAGGATGGTATGTCATTTGACAGAAATCGCCTAAGGAGAGAGTCATGCCATCCAAGTTCTTGATGATACTGTGCGCGCTGGTGCTGGGCCTGACGGCAGTGTCGGCCTCGTACGCGGCGACCAAACAGGAAATGGCCGTCGTGATCAATCTGGCCGGCAAGCAGCGCATGCTGACTCAGAAGATGAGTAAGGAGGCCCTGCTGATCGCCAAGGGTATCGACGTGGAGGCGAACAAGAAGAATCTCGCTGCCACGGAGGGCCTCTTCGGAAAGACCCTGAAGGGCCTGATCCAGGGCGATGCGGATCTGGGACTGCCGAAGACGGAGAATCCGGAGATCCTCGCCCAGCTAGAGAAAGTGAGTGGCCTGTGGTCGACCTTCGAACCCAATCTGGATGCCGTCCTGAAGGGCGATACGAGCAAGGCCGTGCTGGAGAAGATCGCCCGGGAGAATCTTCCCCTGCTCAAGAACATGAACGCGGCCGTTCAGATGTACGCCAGCGAGAGCGGTTCCAAACTGGACCCGGCGATGGCGACGACCATCAATCTGGCCGGTAAGCAGCGGATGCTGACCCAGAAGATGACCAAGGAGCTGCTGCTCGTCGCCAATGGCATCGATGTCGAGGCCAACGAGGCCAACCTGAAGAAAACCGTGGCCCTGTTCGATCGGACCCTCAAGGGCCTCCAGGATGGTGACAAGGAACTGGGGCTCCCGGGCACGAAGGACCCGGCAATCCTCGCGCAACTGGCCGTCGTGGAGAAACTGTGGGTGGAGTACAAGCCCGTACTGGACGCCGTCGATACCTCGCCGGGCGGATTGGAGAAGGCCGCGAAGCTCAATCTGCCACTGTTGAAGGACATGAACAAGGCGGTCAAGATGTATGAAGCCTCCGTGAAGTAGTTCGGGAAAGGCGGCCCCACGCGCGGGGCCGCCGCTTCGCGTCCCTGATCCGGATCGGTCAGGGGCAGCCGGCCTGCCGGTTCCGCTCGTCACATCAAAATCGAGCACGCCCTGGCGAACGAGGTGGCGGGCCCCCGGGCTTGCATGGCGTTCCGCTACTTTCGCTCGTGCTCCAGGAGCCGGATCGCCCAGGCCAGAAGGAAGATGATGAACGCGAGCAGTCCAAGCTCGGCGAACGCGGCCTGAAACGCCGGATTGGAGAAATCCATGTGTTCGGTGCTCTCGGCCGTGATGATCAGCATCCGCCGGACCGCCGCGATGATGCCGACGATCAGGAATGGCGTGACTTCGAGCTTCTGCGTGCGGGCGATGCGCCCCACGGTATAAATGATCTCCGCAATCATCAACGCCAGCAGGACCCGATCGAGCAAATGAATCAGTCCTTCGGCGTAGTGAGATTCCAGGATCTTGTGAATCATCTCGATGACCGCCGTGACCAGTAATCCGGCGGCCGCGATGACCAGGATGTAACCCGCGCTGAGGTAGATGAAGTACTCGGCTTTCTCCAGCATGTTGGAACCGGTGTTGGGTTGC
>JAJDOJ010000189.1 GCA_022340215.1 Gammaproteobacteria bacterium | reverse complement strand
GAGGCGTTACAGGCTTATTTCAGGCAGGGCGTCAAGAAGGTCATCGTCGCGGCACCGACCGAGGGCGCGCTCAACATCGTTTACGGGATCAACCACCCTCTGTACGATCCGGCCGAACACCATCTCGTCACGGCAGCCTCCTGCACCACCAATTGCCTGGCGCCCGTGGTCAAGGTGATGCACGAGAAGATAGGCATCGTGCATGGCTGCATGACCACCATACACGACATCACAAATACCCAGACCATTGTCGACAAGGGCCACAAGGACCTGCGCCGGGCGCGCGCCTGCGGCCAGTCGCTGATCCCGACGACCACGGGTTCGGCCAAGGCCATCACCAGGATCTTCCCGGAGCTGACGGGCAAGCTGAACGGGCACGCCGTTCGCGTGCCCCTGCTCAACGCCTCTCTGACCGATTTCGTCTTCGAGGCGGCGCGGCCGGTGACTGCCGTCGAGGTCAACGGCTACTTCACGGAGGCAGCGGAAGGCGCGCTGCGGGGCATCCTGGGATACGAGGAGCGTCCGCTGGTTTCGGCCGACTACGTGAACGATCCCAGGTCGTCGATCGTCGATGCGCTGTCCACCATGGTCATCGACGGGACCCAGGTCAAGGTCTACGCCTGGTACGACAACGAGTGGGGTTACGTCAATCGGATGGTGGATATCGCCGTCATGGTCGCCAGGAGTCTGTGAACATGGACTGGAAATTGCTCGGACTGGTCTTCGGCACGGTGTTCATTGCCGAACTCGGGGACAAGACACAACTCGCTACGCTGCTGTTCGCGGCGGACAAGGAGGTCAGCAAGTGGACGATCTTCTTCGGTGCATCCCTGGCCCTGATCGTCACCTCGGCCATCGGGGTGCTGGGCGGTGCCTTGATCGCGCAATACGTGAGTGAGCGAACCCTGCAGGTCATTGCCGGTGTCGGGTTCATCCTCATCGGGGCCTGGACCCTGCTGCGGTAGCGAGCCGATGGAATCCAACCTGCGCAACTATCTCGTCGTGACCGGGGGCTACTGGGCCTTCACGGTCACCGACGGCGCCATTCGCATGCTCGTCGTGCTGTATTTCCACCAGTTGGGTTACTCCCCCTTCGAGGTGGCGATGCTGTTCGTGTTCTACGAGTTTTTCGGCATTGTCACCAATCTCGTCGGCGGCTGGTTGGGGGCGCGCATCGGGCTCAACTTTACGATGCACATCGGCATGGGGCTGCAGGTGGTCGCCCTCGCCATGCTCGCGGTCCCGGACGCCTGGCTGTCCGTGCCCTACGTGATGGCGGCACAGGCACTGTCGGGTATCGCCAAGGACCTCAACAAGATGTCCGCCAAGGCGAGCGTCAAGACCCTGGCCGGAGAAGGAAGCGAATCCCGGCTGTTCCGATGGGTGTCCGTACTCACCGGTTCGAAGAACGCGCTGAAGGGGGCGGGATTCTTCGTCGGCGCCGCCTTGCTCGAGTGGATCGGTTTCCGCGGCGCCCTGGCGGTACTGGCGGGGACGCTGCTGGCCGTCCTGATCGTCACGGCGATTCTCCTGCCTTCCGGCATCGGCAGGATGAAGTCCAAGCCGAAATTCACGCAGGTGTTTGCCACTCGCCCGGAGATCAACTGGCTGGCGGCCGCGCGCTTTTTCCTTTTCGGTTCGCGCGACGTGTGGTTCGTCGTCGGACTTCCGGTGTATCTCTATTCGATTCTCGGATGGTCCTTTATTCAGGTGGGTGGCTTCCTCGCCCTCTGGGTGATCGGCTACGGCTTCGTTCAGGCGTCTGCGCCGAAACTCCTCCGGCGCAGTCACCACGGGCAGGGCCCGGGCGGCGGGACCGTAAGGCTCTGGGCCTTCGTGCTGGCAGTCCTTCCGGTCGGGATCGCCCTGGCGCTGGGCCGGGACTGGGATCCCGCTGCCGTCCTGATCGTCGGGCTCGTGCTGTTCGGGATCGTGTTCGCCATCAATTCGGCGGTGCACTCCTACCTGATCCTGGCCTATTCGGACTTCGACAAGGTCTCGATGAACGTGGGCTTTTACTACATGGCCAACGCCGGCGGCCGGCTCGCCGGCACGGTTCTATCGGGTTGGGTGTATCAGACGCACGGACTGGAGGGGTGCCTGTGGTGGTCGGCGGGCTTCGTGCTGGCCGCGGCGATGCTGTCGTTTCCTTTGCCCGAGCCCGGTGAGGGGCAGGTCGCGCCCGCCTGAAACGCGGTTTCCACGAAAGGGGCGCCGAAACTGGCGCCGTATTCAAATACACATATTGCAGGCTCGCTTGCTCCGTTCCTGCAGAATGCCACGTCTTTGGACGTCACCTCCCAGATATCCCTGAGGACCCATAAATCAGGCGGGTAGCCCCAAAGTGATGAGGGATATCGACTGAATCCGTAAATTCAGATGACCTGACCCACATATCTTCCCAGGCCGGCAGGCGGCCCGGCCCAGGTGGATGGGTAGAGCACCGGCATGTTCTCAACCGACTTTCCGGTTGGGATCCGCAGACACCCATGACGGTGGAACCGCTGCGCTTGTTCCACCCTACGCAACGTCATGACTCACCGAAAGCACGGAAAAGTGTGGTCCATGACGATCGAGATTCGGATCGCGGATCATTTATAAACTTCGCCGGGTTTTTTTAAAAATGGGGTAGAGAACCGTCGCCGCCGGTCCGGTTTCCTTCCGGGAGCCGGTTAGTCTGTTGCCTCGGTTGGAGGTTTCCGATCGGTACGCTACTCGTTCTGCACGCAAGGGATCGCATTACTTCGACCTGGCCGAAGAATGACGCACCTCCAATGCCCACCACGACGTTTCAGGGCCCGATGCCGCACCCGCAGAGGAACCTTCCGGGCCGATCGAACCGCGGTAGTTGCCGCACGCAGGGTAGGGCCGATTGAAATCACGCCCGCGGGGATTCGGGAAGGTCCGCAGGATCCCGCGGAATGATTTCCGATGGTGTAACGCCACATGGGCTGAGACGTTCGCCTTGTGGTTTGGTTTTCCAGCCGCTTGCCCCCATCTGTGCATAGAAGCGGCGCCCCGCCAGTGCACCGGCGGGTAAGCGGTGGCGGAACGCGTAGCCGGTAGATACAGCGTCATGACCCGCGAAACCGCATGCCCGTGCACCAACGGGCGGGTCAGTTTAAGCTTTGCCAGGTTCGGCTATCCGAGGGAACACTATGAGCCAGTCCATGCACATCGTCTGTCCGCACTGCGACGCGGTCAATCGAATTCCTGGTACGCGCGTGGGACAGGGGCCCAAATGCGGCAAGTGTCATCGGCCCCTGTTCAACGGCCACCCGATCGAACTGACCGGCGCCAACTTCCAGAAGCATGTCAGCCGGGGAGACATCCCGGTGCTGGTGGATTTCTGGGCGCCCTGGTGCGGGCCGTGCAAGATGATGGCGCCGGCCTACGAACAGGTGGCGAAGCAGATCGAACCGCGGGTAAGGCTTGCCAAGGTCAATACCGAAGTGGAACAGATGCTCGGCGCCCAGTTCGGTATCCGCAGCATTCCGACCATGGCGCTGTTCAAGGGTGGGCATGAGGTCGCCCGCCAGGCGGGGGCCATGGGGGCGAGAGACATCATGCGTTGGGTACAGGCGCATCTGTAGCGATCGCGGGACACGCGAACTCGGTGGGAGAATCCGGCCGATACATCGGCTGAAGTATGGAGGTATTGGCGTTACCGGAGGGATCCCGCACGCCGGTCGTCGGCCGCGTGCGGGATCCGCATTCCATCCGGGAGCAACGATCCCGATCGCTATCTCACCACTTCGGCGGCGTTGAACGTGGCGTTTCCCCGGCCGTCCTCGACCGCGTAGTACAGCCTGCCGGTGGTCGGAAGGGAGACCGGTAGCTTCACCTTGCCGTTCTTGTCGGCATAGCGGTTGACGAAGACCTCCCCCTGTTGTCCCGGTCTGGCGGCCTTGCCCGGCTTCCACAGACCGACCAGGGCGTCGGGAATCGGCATGCCATTGTCGTCGGTCACCAGCAGCTCCAGTTCGCAGAGTTTGCACATCCTGATCTCCTCCGGGATCCGCAGAGTCAGGTTCACCGGGTTACGCCGGCGGATCTGCAGATCGGGGTCGCCGAGCAGCAGATATACCCGTCACGGACAGGTTTTCACGAGAAAGAGTGTGTCAAATTCGTTTCGTGGCAAGACGCGATGACGCGCAATAGCCGCTCTATCTTGAAGGGACCGGCCGGTATCAGGACCCGGTCCGGGCAGTGTGATGCGGACACGGTGGCAATGACCGGTACACCAGACAAAACAGCCAGACAGGTTTTTCATCTGTCGCTTATCCGGTTCTTCGGTGAGCGCGAAAAGAACACCCTTCTCGACCCAGAGTGTGACCTTGATCCCGCGCGACCAGGTCGAGACCGGCGCCTCTCCCTTGTCGTAGTCCGGGTCCGGTGGAAGACTTTCGGGTCGTAGCCGAATTCGTAGAGCGTGTACAGCTCGTCCTCCCCTACGGCTGCAAAGCGCAACTGCGCCGCGGTGACGCCCTGCAGCGAACAGTAGCGCCCGCCGAGCAGGGTCAGTCCCCGGTCGGCGAGGTACCGGCTCTCCACCGGCATGAAGTCGAGCCGTGTAAAACATTCTTGGATCCCGGCGATGCGCGTGGTGTCCACCTCCAGCGGCTTGTTGTGCAGGTGGTTTTCGACCACCTCGGCGGCGATCTCGTCGATCAGGTTTTCCGGTCCGCCGAACCGGCTTACCCACGGTACGGTGACGCCCACCACCACCAGCACCAGGAGGGCCGCGACGGCGATCCAGGTGTTACGGCGAGGTTTCGGAGCTGGCGGCGCTTCATCGTGGGCACGCTGCATGGACCTCAGGGCGTCGAGCTGCCCTGCATCGAGGTGCTTGCTGTTCAGGTGGTGTGGTCCTGAAGGACCTTGTCGACTGGGCGTTTCATGTGCCCGTGCCTTTACCGATTCCAGTCGATCCCAGGCCGAACTGCGCGATCTTTCGTTTCAATCGATGGATGCGCGAGAGGATCGTGCCGCGTGGCGCGTCGAGTTGTCTGCCGATCTCCTTTGCGGTGAACTCCTCGTAGGCCCACAGATGCAACAGCTCACGTTCCATCGGATTCAGCCGATCCAGTATAGACTCCACCATCTGCCGGTCGATCACCCGTTCCCCGGGATCCGGCATGGCCATGGAAACCAGGCGGTCTCCGCCATCTTCCAGGGGCTCGCGCGGGTAGCGCTTTTCCTTTCTGAGCTGGTCGATGTAGCGGTTGCGCATCGCCCTGCGCAGATAGAACTCGGCGCCGTCGACCGGCCGGCGGGCTACATCCAGCTTCAGAAAACCTGCCAGCGCGTCCTGGAGCAGGTCATAGCTCAGGGCCTCGTCGGTGGTTAGCGAGAGCCCGTAGCGGTACAGTGCATTGAACTGGGCGTCACTGAACACCGGTGGGTTCCGTTTCGTTATCCGTCATCCGCGATGAAAAGTCCGGCAACCCAGCCGCGAGTAACCCGCTCTGGATCGGTCCTCGGGCAACGCCAATTGTATTTCCGTGCCGGTGAAGTGAACGCGCGTTCCTCAGGGAGGCGTCCAGTTCTCCAGGCTGATCGGCGGGAGGTAAGGACCGAGCCGCTCCCGCACCCAGCAATCCCCGCTCGCGGCCCTCTCGGTCGGCGTGGTGAATCGGTAGCGATAGAGCGTGCCGCGCACCCACTCGGGCGGCTGCTCGGGGAAGGGATCTTTGGCGAGCAGGTCCAGTACCGGGGGAGAGCCATCGAGCAGGCGGTATATCAGATCGCCCAGCCAGGGGTTCTCGTAGGGGCCTTCGTACGCGGCGAACCACAGGGTCCAGTCGAGCCGCGGATGATACGGGATGCTCCAGCGCGGGCAGCGGTGCACGTCGCCGGGCTTGAAAGGGAATTCGTAGGCGCGCCAGTGCTCGCCGTCGACGGACCCCTCGAGGACGATCTCGAGACGCTGCGTGTTCATCACCCCGAAAAAACCGTAGAAATTCGTGACCCCGAAACGCGAAGTCGCCGAAACGACCGCCGCCAGTGGTTCCGGCAAGGGCTTCCGTTCGAGGCGTTGCCAGGTGACCGCCAGGTCGACCGATACCACCACGGCCGCGAACAGGGCCGATACCAGGGTCGCAAGCCGCCCGGGTCTGGGGAGACGGTAACGAAGGCGCTCGGTGAGTCGCGACGGCACCAGCCGCTCGAGCGCGTGGTCGTCGAACAGGAACAGGCAGAGGAAGATCGTCAGCAGATTCAGAAAGTAGAAGTTGCCGGTCAGGGTGATCGCAACCTGCAGGAGCAGGAAACCCCAGGCCGCTACGAAGCGCGGGCGCCGCGGCATCAAGACCAGCCAGGGCAGGACCAGCTCGATCCCGAGGGTCGAGAGTACCGAAAGCTGCTGGAACCACTCCGGGAGCTGGTGCGCGTACCAGGCCAGCGGCGTTGGCAGCGGTTGGGTCTCGTAGTGGAAGTCGAGGGCGGTGAGGTTCGCCCAGCTCGGATCGTGGGTGAGCAGCTTGACGACGCCGGAAAGCAGCATGAAGCGGAACAGCAGCCAGCGGAACAGCCAGATGACGATCCGCGAGCCCATGGTCAGAAATATCGCGAGCAGACCCACCTCGAGGATCAAGGCGTCCGGCTGAATGTCGCCGAACACGGGCATCGCGACCCACAGCGAGAGGTGCAGCACGAACGTGACGACCAGCATCGCCCGCGTCAGCACGTTCAGCATCACGAGCCCGGATGCCACAGCGCCGGCCGCGCAGGCCGCGAGCAGCGCAACGTCGGAAGCGTTTATCCAGAACAGCGTGGGCGCGGTCCAGAAGCGCTGCGCGCCGTGCTCCGCGGCGATTGCGGCGAGGGTCTGCGAAAGGGGCAGGATGCCGCCGCTGCCGACCAGTCCCTCGATCTGAAAGCCGATGGAGACGAAGGCGACGAGGAATGTCAGGCCCAGCAGGCGCAGGAACAGCCCGCTGACGAGGTCCCACTCGGGCGGGAAGCGCTCCCCGCCCCAAAGCAGCCGCGAGGCCCGGTAGGCCGCGTCCCTGTGGTTGGCGATTACCCGGTAGGTGGCCTCCCCCAGCGCGGCGAACCCCGGCAGGTGGCGATACAGCCATAGGCCCGCACCGCGCCCGGGGACGAGCGCCAGGATCCGGAACCCCGCTTCGGCGCCGCTGTAACGCGCCCCCTGCGGATCGAAGAGCTGAATCGCGCGGCGGAACTCGTCCTCCGGCACCTCGGGATGGTCGTCGAGGATTTCCTGGTACGGGGTATAGGAGACCTGCTCGCCCGTCAGGCGTTGCCAGTAACGCACCCAGTAGGCGCAGAAGCTACAGTCACCGTCGTAGGCGAGCAGGGGGCGCCGGGGATTCGTGCGGTTCATGAATCTTCCTGATTACCCGCTAGACTCAGCCATATTCAGGCCAATTCCGTCAACGATAAATAGCATCCGCATCCCCTCGAAGTTACCTATATGGGACCTCAAAGGTACTACTGGAAACCACATTTAAGATGCGCGCAACGGGCCAATCCACTCTTGTCATGTAACATAACATGGTCTATGTTACATCATGTGTCAGCATCAGAGAGCCCGAAAAAAATGCCCATAGGTCAAAGCGGTCGGATCGTCATCGAGATCGACCCGGAATTGAAACAGGAACTTTACTCCTCCCTTGAGGACGAGGGACTGACCCTGAAACAGTGGTTTCTGGACAGAGTGACCGAGCATCTGCGGGGGCGAAATCAACTTTCGCTGCAACTGGTGTTTCACGATGGTGAGATCGCAGCAGATTACGCCGCGAAAACTAGGAATTAGGAGCCAGACGTCAGGACCTCGTCGTCTACCTGCCTCCTCCAGGTGTGGCCGGACGTCATATGCGATAGGTGCGCTGTTATCCGCTGTTCCTGTTGTATCCTCCGTGAAACAACGAGAGAAAGATCGTTTCGATGCGGAGACTAAATCTTGGGGATGATCGATCACTGGTCCGGAACGGACTACTATCGGCGAAACGCGAGGAGATATTTTCAGGACACGCTGAACCTGGACATGACACCGCTCTATGAGCGATTCCTTGGACAACTCTCCACCGGTGCACGAATACTCGATGCCGGCTGCGGATCGGGTCGCGATTCGAGGGCCTTCATTGAACGCGGATACGCTGTGCGGGCCTGTGACGCGTCACCCGAGCTGGCCGCGATGGCCGAGGCGTATGCAGGAATTCCCGTTGACGTTCTGCGATTCCAGGATTTCGAATATGTTTCGGAGTTCCACGGTATCTGGGCCTGTGCGAGCCTGTTGCACGTATCGCTGGAGGAACTGCCGGATGTTTTCAGTCGATTGGCCCGGGCACTCAAATCCGGCGGTATCGCCTATGCGTCATTCAAGTATGGCACGGGTTCCAGAGAAGTGGACGGCAGGCGGTTCACCGACCTCGATGAGGCGCGCCTGGCCGTGCTGCTCGCGGAACCCGGCGGACTTCGCGCAATGGAAACCTGGGTTACACTGGACGGCCGACCCGATCGTCGGTCGGACCGCTGGCTGAACGCACTTCTCGGCATCGCGGAGTCGGCGTGTTAAAAAGCCTGATCACGGGAGGAGATGCCGATCCGCTTCTGCCGAGGCTGCTCGAGGGCATCCACCAGGCCAAGGAGATAGAACTTGCGGTCGCATTCATCAAGAGCAGCGGTCTCGACATACTGTTCCCCGCCTTGTCCGATGCGCTAACGGAGCGCGGCGCCACGCTTACCGTTCTGACGAGCGACTACCTGGATGTCACGGATCCACGGGCGCTGCGCAGTCTGATGTTGTTGGCCGAGCGCGGCGCCGATGTTCGCGTGTTCGAAACAGCAGGGCAGGTCAGTTTTCATCTCAAGGCATATCTCTTCTTGCGTTGCTCCGATGGCACCCCGACGGGTGGCACCGCATTCATCGGCTCCAGCAACATCAGCAAGATCGCACTGACCGAGGGACTCGAGTGGAACTACCGCATCGAGTTCTCCGGGGATCCTGCGGATCCGGTGCAAGAGCGATTCTGTGAGATTCAGGATGAATACCAGGCATTGCTCAATCGCCCGGAAGTCATCGCTCTCGACCATGACTGGATAGCAGGGTACGAGAAACGCCGCAGAGTGCCGAACGCTGAGGTGGCGCCGGACAGCAACGACTCACCATTGCCAGCGCCGCGGCCCAGCGATGTGCAGAAAGCGGCGCTTCGGGAATTGTCGCGCACGATGGAAGAGGGATACCGGAGTGGCCTTGTCGTAATGGCAACCGGCCTGGGAAAGACCTACCTGGCGGGTTTTTTCGTCAAGCAGATGAATGCCGCAAAGGCGCTTTTTGTTGCGCATCGGGAAGAAATTCTCCTGCAGGCGGAGGCGACCTTCCAACGTATCTTCCCCCGATCGGTCGTGGGGCGATACACGGGAAACCGAAAAGAGATAGAGGCCAATTTGCTGTTTGCCTCCGTTCAGACCCTGGGCAGAACCGGCCATCTCGAATTGTTTGCGCCGGGGCATTTCGATTGCGTGGTCGTTGATGAGTTTCATCACGCGGCCGCCCCAACCTACCGTCGGCTTCTGACGCACTTCAGGCCTCGCTTTATGCTGGGTTTGACTGCGACGCCGGACAGGACGGACCAGTCCGATATCCTGAGTCTCTGCGACGATAATCTCGTCTACTCCGTGAACCTGTTCTACGGGATTGAACAGCGATTGCTTTGCAGGTTCAGCTACTATGGTATCCACGACGGAACCGTGGATTACACGGAGATTCCCTGGCGTAACGGAAGATTCGATCCCCACACCCTGTCCAACAAGCTCGCGACACTTTCCCGGGCCAGACATGCTTTGAAGGAGTGGAGAGACAAGGCGCAGAAGCGGACGCTGGCTTTCTGCGTATCGATCAAGCATGCAAGGTTTATGGAAAAGCAGTTCGCGCAAGACGGCGTTCGGGCGGTAGCGGTTTACGGAGGTTCCGAAATGGATCGCAGCGAAGCGCTCGAACGCCTCGATCAGGGATCCATACAGGTGGTTTTCTCCGTGGATCTGTTCAACGAAGGGGTGGACCTGCCGTCGATCGACACCGTGATGATGTTGCGTCCAACGGAGTCCAAGGTACTGTTCCTGCAGCAACTGGGAAGGGGGCTCAGACGGCACCCGGATAAGCAGCGATTGATCGTCCTGGATTTCATTGGTAATCACAAGGGATTTGTCAACAGGCCCCTGGCTCTGTTTGGCGATCAGAGCAATCTACGAGACCCGAGCGATTTTGCGCGCCGCTACGAAGAGGGCAATTTGACATTACCGGAAGGCTGTTACGTCAACTTCGATCTGGAGTTTATTAACTTCCTCGCTAGGCTACATGGCGGTGGCCCTGTCGACGACTATCGGTCGCTTCGAGATTCGCTTGGGCGCCGGCCGACTTTGACCGAGTATTTTCATAGTGGTGCGAGCGTTTCCCAGATGCGCAACCGTTGCGGGCAGTGGTGGGGTCTTCTACGTGAGCAGGGCGATCTTGATGATAAGGAACGGATCGTGTTCCAAGGACACGAGGCCTTCCTGAGAGAGATCGAAGTCACGCAAATGACGAGATCCTTCAAGGCGGTACTGCTTGAGGCGCTGATCGAGAACGACGGGTTTCGCAATCCACCCACCTTGGATGCCCTGGCAGAACAGGCACTGGGAGTATTCCGCCGCCGGAGAAATTTCATTGCCGATATCCGTAGAGATCTGAGAAATATCGATGACATCGATATGCGGCAGTGGACTACATACTGGAATGGAAATCCGGTAAACGCTTGGACCGGGGGTAACAGAAATCAGCATGACCGGAACTGGTTCGAGGAATCCGAGGGATACTTCAGACCGACATTCGCTATTTCCGACGATGAGCATGAGGTTTTCCAGGGCATGGTGCAGGAATTGGTGGATTTCCGCCTGGCATCCTATGAAAAGCACCTGAGTTCGGAGTCGGAGACGACCGGATCTGTCATTCCCTTCCCCGGTACCGCGAAGGATAGCGGGACGGAGTTGCCGTATTTCCCCAATCTGAAGATCGCATGCGGTTATTTCAGGAATGGAAGAGCGGACGAATGCGAGTACAAGGGCCTGGGCGACGGATACGGACGTGTCGATTCAGCTCGCTGCTTCATAGCCAGGGCGGTCGGCGACTCGATGAATGGCGGAAAACGTCCCATTCGAGACGGCGACTACTTGTTACTTGAATTGGTCAGTCCAGACCGCGCAGGATCCATCACAAATGCTACGATGGTCATCGAGAGGCAGGACATCGATGGAGGAGACCAGTACTTGTTGCGCGTAGTCAACAAGACGCGAGATGGCCGCTATATTCTGAAAGCCGCGAATCCTTCCTATGATGATCTCCAGGCCGACGAGAGTATGCGCCCCTTGGCGCGTCTGCGTGCAGTCATCGATCCTTCTCATTTGAGATCAGGCCAGAGTTTCGATCTGACCTGAATGGGTTCAGACCGCCTGTACGGAGACATTTCCTTCGCCGTCTACTAGAGGGAAAAGATGGAACTCCAGCGGGATGAAAACCGTCTAGATATGATTTTCGATGTCAGCAGTGTAGAGACTTACGTTCCTCTGAGGAGGCCTCCGGCTGGGATCCGTATCACGCGCCTGAAAACCCGATCGTCTCGGCGGACATCGTCAACCTGGGTTTCGTCGTCAATGTTATCGAAGACTTCGGCGAGCGGCTCGATGCATTGACCCGCGCCTTCTCTCTAGCGGAGCGGCTACTGGTGGTATCTGTCATGTTGGCCAACCAGAACGATGTACAAGGACAGTGCTTCCGGGACGGTGTGCTGACCAAACGCCAGACCTTTCAAAAATACTACACCCAGGCGGAGATCAAGGCCTTCCTAGAGGCGGCGCTGGATGAGGAGCCCATACCTGTGGCTCCCGGGGTGCTTTATGTCTTCCGCGACAAGGATGCAGAGCAGCGCTTCTTGGTCGACCGTTACCGCAGCCGACGAAATCTCCTGCGGAGTCCGTCCGTCACCGAGCGGGAGCGGTTGGCGCCGCGCCGTCGCAACCGTGCTGCGGTGAAGTACGAGTCTTACTGCGAACCCCTGGAGCGGTTGTGGGAGCTCCGAATCTCCCTTGGCCGCGCACCAGACAAGGCAGAGGTCGATGACCTACTGCCCCTGATTGAGGGCTTCGGCACTCTCGGTAAGGCGCTGCGCTTTGTCAAGAGACGTAAGGATACCGAGGAGATTGAGTGTG
>JAJDOJ010000188.1 GCA_022340215.1 Gammaproteobacteria bacterium | reverse complement strand
GTGGTTCTTGCCGAACCACCAGGTCGCGTAGCCGTTGTCCTTCAGGATCTCGCCGATCGTCGCGGTGCTCTTCGGGATCATCGTCGAGTAGTTCGGGAACCCGGTGGCCCATTCCATCAGGAAGCCGTTGCCGGCGACATGGTGGTTGCGCCCGGTCAGCAGCGCGGCACGCGTCGGGCCGCAGATCGCGGTGGTGTGGAAGCGGGTGTACTCGAGCCCCTCGGCGGCGAGCTCATCCAGCGCCGGCGTCGGAATGGTCCCGCCGAAGGTGCCGGTCTGGCCGAAGCCGACATCGTCAAGGAGAATGACGATGATGTTGGGTGCCCCCTCCGGCGCGGCGATCGGATCCTGCCAGTCGGAGGTGGACTCGGTGTAGTATTTCCCGATCGTTCCCTCGAACGGCGACAGCGTATCCGGCAGTGCTGTCCGATCGGGCCAGTCCTGCGCCAGCGCCTGAGAGACGCTGAGGGCCAGGAACGCCACCACAGCGGCGCCACCGTAGAGGGCCAACCGCAACGGCGCGTTGTCCGGACGGACGTTCCTTGCCTTGCCACCGCGCAAACCTGTCACCATCCCACCCTCCTCTGGTCGTCGCGGGGCTCCGTGGGCCACCGCTTGCACCTTGCGTAACATGCGGGTTGCCAGCAAAATGCACGCCGGCGCGCATTTAAGGAGATTTTCTCAATGCCGATGCGGAAGGCTCGGCAGATCGTCAGTGAGGTGGGCTGGCTGTCGCGGCAGCCGGAAGCCTTCAGGACCCTCATTCTGAACGCGTGCGACCTGCAGACGCGAAGCATCGGTGAGAACCTCTATTCGCTGGGCGACCCCCCCGGTGGCCTGCACGGCCTTGTCGACGGCAGTCTCGACGTCTTGACAACAGCAGGCGGCTTCAGCCCTTTCCTCGGCTTCATAGCGCGCCCCGGCTGGTGGGCAGGGGACGTCGCAGCGACTACCAAAGACGCTAGGCGCGCGGAAGTCCGGGCGCGAACGGAGGCTGTTCTGCTGTACCTGCCGGCCAACCGGCTGGAACGGATCGGCGAGGAGGATCCGACCTTCTGGCGCCGTCTGGGGGCGTTGAACGCCGAGCATCTCGACAATGCGCTAATGTTCGCGGCGACGGCGGTGCAGCGCGACGTGCGGGTCAAGGTGATCGCGACTCTGCTTCGCCTGGCCAGCTACGATGCGGATACCGACGCCGACCTCAAGATCAATTGCACGCAGGCCGAGATCGCCGAGATGACCGGCCTCGGGCGGAACACGGTTGGCGAGACGCTGAAGAAGCTACAGGACGAGAGCCTCGTGTCGCAACAATACGGGCGCATCGGCTTCAACCCGGTTCGCCTGCGCGCCATACTTTCCGGTATAGGGACGGCCGTCGAGTAGAACTACCGGACTGGATGAGTCCACGATCTTCCTCCTTCCTCGCTGGGCATTCTCGGTGTGGTGAAGCTCGGCGATTCGGCGAACGGCGGCTTCGACAGGCTGCAACGCGGTGATCTCACGGTCGGGCCAAGGTCTGCAATGGGCCGAGAGCTGACCTCGCGCCCACGTCCGCTCCTGATGCTGTGGACGGCTCCCGCCCCCACGCCGCGCTAGTGTCGCGGTGTTTGAAAAGCGGAGAGGAGCCAGAGATGCAGCCTGCAACGACGATCGGTCTGGATATCGCGAAGAACATCTTTCAGGTGCACGGCGTTGCTACCGACGGGTCTGTCGTGCTGCGCCGTCGGTTAAGGCGTGCACAGGTCCTGACATTCTTCGCCGCGCAACCTCCATCCGACTCCCGACATCGGTTCCGCGAAGCGGAAAGGCAGCTTCTGCCCCATTGCCGACGTCAAGGCTTGTATCGGGTTGCCGCTGGCGGAGCCCCCGGCATCTCGCCAAGCGTCACATCTTTTCGAGGTCGCCGGGCTTCCAACTGTAGTCGATTGCTTCCTGACCGGGGCCATAAAGCCTCAAGATCGCGAAGAATCCGCGTCCCGGTGCGGTAGGGAGCCAATTCGCCTCTTTTCCTGCTGGCGCTTCCGGACCGATGTAGAGGTCAATCGTGCCGTCGGCATTCTGCATCGGCTTGTCGCGCGAACCGAGCGACGGGAACCGGCGCGCCTCGGTCGCAAGACCGGACCCATTCTCCGCCTCATAGAGCGTGAGGGACCAGAACAGCGCAGCGGGTACGTTCGGCGGCAGCGTCAGTTTGTAGGATTCATCGCCCGAAAGAGCTCTGCCATCGGCGTCGTTGAAAGCGATCTCATAGGCGGCACCTTTGCCCGGCGTTTGCGAAACCATCCCCGGGCTGATCGAATAGTAGTCGGTGAAGAACCAGATCCGCGGTTCGAGCTCAAGAAAGCCTCCGGCCTTGTTGCGGAACGACAGATCCAGTGATTTATCGGCCCCCGGCTCAGTGACGTTGTTGATCGGATTGACCCATTGGCGGTCCTTCCACACCCGGTAATCGCGACCGTTGAGTTCCGGCATCATGCCGATCACCCGGCTCATATTGTATGCGGTCTTCGCCGCCGCATCGAGGATTGCCTTCGACTTGTCGTCAGGCTCGAACGACTGACCGGCAATGATGCCAATATTGGCCAGGAGGCCGAGGCCGTCTGCACTGGCGAGATTCTCACGCTCGCTGTCAACCAGCCATTTGAGCTGATCGAAAGCGGTGGCGTCGGAGCGCGGCAGCATGTTGGCCGGAACGCCGGAGGCGTTCGGAAACTCCATCGCCTTGCGTTCCGCCTCGGGCAGGTTCAGCGGATAGATCCTTGCCTGCTCCATCAGCTGCACAGCCGGCGAAAGGTCGTCGGGGTCCTGGTAGAAGGCGCGCAGGAAGATGAACACGTTGCTGGTGCCCGAGCGGTAGACGAAGTAGCCGTCCGGCACCTCGCTGTCGTATCCCGGCGGCAGGACGAGGAACTTGCCGCCTTTGCCGCCGTCGGGGCCCGGTAGCCCGACGTCGCCGAAGAACTGCCCGCCGTCGACCGGGATCGGACGCTGCCAGAAATCGAGCAGTATGCCCTGGAGATTTGGCGGGGCCTCGAAAACGATCGGGCCGGTTTCGCCCATGTCGACATAACTCATCGCATAGATGACGTCGGAATTGGGAGTCGTGACCAGGGTTTTCGGGTCGAGACGTTCCTTCCAGATCGGCAGGACGTTGTAGCCGGCGCCGAAGACCTCCTCGGAGCCGTACTTCATGCCAAGCGTGTTGATGAGCGGCATCGCCCAGAGATAAGCTTGGACCGCTTGCTGGAACTCGAGCTCCTCTGTCAGCGTCTTCGCTGTCTCGGGCGTCGGACGGTTCAGTTCGAACGGCAGATTGGCGAGCTCGTCAAAGCGCGCCTGGTCCGCCGTAGCGTAGACGGGGAAGCCGAGGGAGAAGCAAAGTACCGCGGCGGTTGAAAGAAGAAATGTGCGTGTCATGGAGTGGCCTTTCCTTCCAGAAACCCTTGCTGTGAGGGCGCAGTCCCGTTGTTTGGGACCGCGCCGCCAACTCATTCGACCACTTCGAAGTCACCGAGCTTGAACGTCTTGTCGAAGAAGGCCTGCTCCGGCGCATAGAGACGGAAGTAAACGAACCAGCCGTCATCGCCGACTGTCTTCAGATAGTTGCTCTCCATCCCCTCGGGAGCGCCGATGCCGACGTAAAGATCGATCGACCCGTCGTCGTTGTATAGGAGCTGGTCCATCCGACTGTCGAGACTCACGTCCTTGACCTCGGTGCCGCCATTATCATACGCGCGCCGGGTATTCTCGCTGTAGAGGGTCAGCGACCAAAACTGACCCACCGGAACGCCTTTGGGGACGTGGAGCTTGTAGGTCTTGTCCGCGCGGAGCATGTTTCCCTCACTGTCGCGCTTGGTCGTCATGTAGACCTGACCAGCGCCGGGCGTCGGGTTGACCATCCCCTTCGAGCTCGCCACAGCCTCGTAGAACCAGGTCGCGCGCTGGTCAATCTGCTGGATCGTGTCCGATTCCTGGGAAATGTCGAAGTCGAAGCTCTTGTACCAGTAAGTTCCGTCCCACCAAGGAACGGTATAGCGGGGGTTGACCTGCAGGTTCCGCGCCATCAACTCGCCCATGCCCGCACCTTTCAGAAGAATCTCTTTCTGTCGGTCGTCGGGGTAGAACTCCTGACCTTTGACGATGCCCAGCGGCTCAAGCATGGCCATCCACGGCTTGTCGATCTCGCGCACCGGCTCCTCATTGAGGATCATCGCGAGGTTCTTCCAGTATTCGAGACCCCGCGGAGCTGTGGCGCTCCACTCGACATCCTTGCCCCTGATGAAGTTGCTGACCTTCACGTCGCCATCAATTGGACCCATCTTGTACTGCGAGACGTAGATGTCGTAGTAGTCCGGGTCCGAGTCGAGGATGCGAATACCGATGAAGATGTTGTTGGTTTCGCTCTGGAAGACGTTTACGCCGTCCTTCTCATACTTGGAGGGGTCGTCCTCTGGCCCGACCACGATGTAGGTCGCGCCCTTTCCCTGATCAGGGCCGGTGAGACCGAGATCGAAGACGGGACGCATCCAGAAATCGAGCACGCCGCCAGCGGTTTGACCGGCCGGGTAGTCAATCTGGATCGGTCCGTCAGAAAGATTGCTGAAGTTGAAGATGTACGGCGTCGTCAGGTTCGCCGTAACGATTCCGCGCTTTTCCTTGAGCGACTCGAGAACGACAAAGTCGGTCGGGTTTTCCGCGCCGTATGCGCTGCTCTGTTTCTCCCTCCAGGTCGCCGTGCTAACGATCGGAGTGCTCCAGATATATGCTTGGATCGCCCGCTGGAGATCCATCTCGTCGAACAGGCGTGCGGAGGCGTCTTCGTCGAAGTAGTTGTCGATAAGTTCGATGTCACCGATCGGCGTCTCGATCACCTCATCGCCATGAAGCGTGGCACTACCGAGGGGGACGCTCTGGGCAAAGGTGGGAGACGTCAGTGCCGCTGCCGAAAGCAGTACGGCTGCCGTGACCAAAGTTGTCAATCTGCCAGTCATGATTTCCTCCTCGGATCGAGCACCAGCCCCTCACGCGCCGCCTCTTCCTCGAAGCGCTCGGCGGTGAGCGTCGCGCTAAGGCGAGGCAGGATAGGGAGGCGCTACGCGATCTTCTATGCAGTTCGTGCCAATTTGCCGACCGGCGGAAAGAAGCCGGCTTTTCAGCCGGTCTGATTACGCAGATTTGCCAGCGTCTCTCTCGGCCGCTCACCAAAAAGCTCGCGGTACCAGCCGGACATCCGCCCGAGATCGCTGATGCCCCACTGATTGGCGATCAGCGCTATCGTGCAGGCCTTTTCTGTGTCGCTTGCGAGGTCATTGCGAATGCGGTGAAGCCGGAGCCGTCGAACATAACCGCGTGGAGTATCGTCAAGAATATCGGCGAAGGCACGAAACAGAGTACGGCGAGACGTGTAGGCGGCAGCTGCGACGGCATCGACAGAGATCGGCTCGGAGAGGTTTTCAAGGATGTAGGCGCGTGCCCTTCTGACGATCTTGCCAAAGCCCCCGTGATACGTCCCTCTCAGTCCAACATGGGGTGGACGACCGAGATGCAAGATCAGCGCGTCCAGCGTTGTCCTGCCAATATTGTCGTCGCCAGGCGCACAACAACCCTGGTGAATGCGTTCAAACGCGTTCTTAAGCGACGCGCGGACTTCCGGTACGATGTCGCGTGCGTGCACGCCGGTTCCCCCGAGCACTCCCGGATCAAGGACAAGGTCGTGCTGTGCTGCCTCTTCCTCCAGCTTTTCTTTCGTTAACGTGACCGTTGTGTAGAGAGAGCCGGGCGCATAGATCGAGTCGTGCTCGTCGCCCGGAAAGAAGACACCGATGTTGCCCGTCTCAACTTCTTTCAGCCAATGGCGCGTGCCGGGAGCTAGGTAAAGGCCGATCCCGATAGTGATCATGTCCTGGGCCAGCGGGCCGAACAGCGCCACGCGTCCATTTATCAAACCGCTTGTGCAAATGACGCCATCGGATTCTGAGAACGCCAATCCACCCGAGAGGTCTCCCGCCGACATCTGCGTCGCATCGAGACCAGCACCGTAGACGGCATCGCTGAGATCCTCGATCCGGGAGATCGGGACGCGAGTCCAGCCTTCGTAAGGAGGCAGAGAATGCATTGCGACGCGCTCCGAACGGAATGGCGGATTCTTGGCGCGAGAAAGAGACAGCAGTTTGGCAGTAGCTCGGACCTGGAAGCTATCGCAAGATCTACCGAGCGGCACGTCGTTCCCGTCGCCTACGTCCGCTCCTGGCGGAT
>JAJDOJ010000187.1 GCA_022340215.1 Gammaproteobacteria bacterium | reverse complement strand
GAAGAACTGGTGACCGCGTGGGCTGACGAGCTCAACGGCATTGGATAGGCTAGCTCAGAGCAGTCGAGAACTCGGTACTCTCAATTATGGTAATCAATATGTTTTTTATGATATCTAACTGATGATGGAAATAGCGCAGTGAATGAAGAGAAGCTAAGACCACTGGAAATGAGAAGTATTTTTCTCATTTCGATTGTTATTGGTATCCTCACCGGTTACGCCGCTTGGCTGTTTCGTTTACTTATCGGCCTGGTTCATAACATCAGCTTCCTGGGCCAATTTTCTGTGAACTATGATGCCAACCAACACACGGCTGCCTCAGTATGGGGGGCATTCATTATTGTGGTGCCCGCTATTGGCGGTGTGATCGTCATCTGGCTAATTGAGCGGTTTGCTAGGGAAGCCAAAGGCCATGGTATGCCCGAAGTAATTAGTGCGATTCATAATAAGCAGGGTGATATTCGTGGCATCGTGGCAGTAGTCAAATCCCTCGCGTCTGCTATTACCATTGGAACCGGTGGCTCCCTGGGTCGGGAGGGTCCGATCGTTCTTATTTCCTCGGCCCTAAGCTCGACCATCTCCAAATGGCTTCGATTAAGTGTCTATCAACGTAATTTAATGATTGCTTGCGGGGCCAGTGGTGGGATTGCGGCGACTTTTAATGCGCCGCTTGGAGGCATCCTGTTTTCGATGGAGCTGCTGCTTCTTGCGGTGAATGTTCGTACCATTATGCCGGTGGTCATGTCATCGGTTATCGCTGCGAATGTCGGGCGGTATCTGATCGGGCCCGATCCCGCTTTTCAGGTGCCACAACTACCTACCAGTGCCACCCTAGAAAATGCACTCGTGCTAGTCCTCTACTTCCCTTTTGCTGTGGTTATTGGCTTGGCAGCGGTACTCTTCATCAAGGCTGTCTATTGGAGTGAAGATAGATTCGAAGCATTACCTGTAAATCCTTACATCCGACATGCCGGTGGCGCTCTGATTTTAGGCGTCATGATGTATGGATTTCAAAGGACTACCGGTCATTATTATGTTCAGGGTGTGGGATACGCAACCATTCAGGATGTTCTCAATGACACCATTGGGAATCCTTGGTTCATACTACTGCTGTTTACTGGAAAACTTCTGGCAACAACTCTGACGCTCGGCTCCGGTGGTTCCGGCGGTGTGTTTTCACCGTCATTATTTTTGGGCGCTACCCTGGGTGGTTTCATTGGAACATTATTGGCAATGTGGTTTCCTGCGCTGGATGCCGATCCGACGACGTTTGCTCTGGTGGGGATGGCATCCATGGTCGCAGCGACTACCAGTGCGCCAATGACAGCGGCCATCATGACATATGAGATGACACTGAATTACAGTGTGGTGTTACCGGTAATGGTGGGGGTTGCTCTCGCTTATTCGACTCGTCATTTTTTCATGCGCGCAGATATTTACACCACTAAACTGTTACGTCGTAACGAATATGTCCCGCGGGGATTCCTGTTAGATGTTCAGTCTCAGATTGTCGTTGACGGGATTATGGAAACTGATATGCAATTTGCCGCAAAAAATGAGTTGGTGACAGGTGCGGAGAAATCTATCTGTGTTATCGAAGATGAAAAAGTCATTGGAGTTGTGATCCCAGTATCGTATAGGAATAATAAACAGTTTCAACCTCAGACTGTCATGCGGAAAAGATTTTTGGTTGTTACGAGCGGCGCTACTCTACGCGATGTGCTTCGCGACTTTGATCGATGCCATTGTTCAGTTGTTGTCGTCAGTCGCAATGGAAGGCCGGATAAAGATGATGTTATAGGCGTTTTGAGTTCCATTCATCTGACTAGGGCGCTGGCAACAGCTTCGAAGCATGTTGCTAATTGAAGTGATGGATTCGAGATCATGATTAGCCGCGTTCTAGGATATAGGGTCAGGTCTCGAATTGTAACATGCTACCGACCAAGCTATATTCTCGCGTATGGCCAGACCGTTGCGCATTGAATTCGCCGGTGCCCTGTACCACGTCACGTCCAGGGGTGATCGGCAAGAGACGGTCTATGTAGACGACGAAGACCGCGAGGTGTTTCTTCGCACCTTGGCGGAGGAGGCTGAACGGTTCAACTAGCGCTGTCACACCTACTGCCAGATGACGAAACACGACCATTTGGTGGTGGAAACTCCGGACAGCAATCTCGCGTGAACCTCTGCACGTTGGATACTTCACCGCCACCGACTTGTTGATATTCTCATCACACCAATGGGTTAGTGACGGGTCAAGGGACCTCGTGTGCCATCACATTGCCTTCAATGATCTTGGTCGGCACGTCGAAGTCAGTCACCGTTTCGGCGGCCCATGCAACCGCCCGTCGGGTTGATTCATCGGCGGCAGCCTTGCTTTCAAAGATGCTGACGGTCGAGGCCATGTCGTCTCCGGCAATTATCGTGTACGCGATTAGCCCCGGCATTTTTCGGATAATCGGAACGAAGTCTTCCCTACCTTGCCGCGCAAGCTCATTGGCTTCGGGTCCTTTGACGTTGTGATGTCGAATAACGGCGTACATACTTGTGTATTCCCCCTACGGACAAAGACGACGCATATTCGCCGCCTAACGCCTTGGTTCAGCCGACAAGAAGAGCGCTAGCGACCCGAAGGTCGGCTGGAATCAAATGTTATGCCTGAAATTTTTTACTACCTACGATGTTGTAATTATCCACATTCAGATATCCTTTGCTCTTTAAGGACATGGCCAAGTTAGCATCCGTACCTCCTATTTCTTTGACTACATATGAGTCTGAAATGTCTTTTTCTGCTTCATTTGTTGCTTCGTCCTCATCGGTATATATGCTCTCAGGCTTTACTAAAACAAAATGATATTTCCATTCATCTTTTCTGATTTGTTTTAGACACGCTAGTGAAGGCATAAAGCTACCAACATCTCCATATGAACCGGGCTCAAAGCGGTATAATTCTTCTAAATCATCATCATTTTCAGTAACTTTAGAAATACAGCATTTCTTGTATTTCTTTCCACTGCCACAGGGGCATGGATCATTTCGTCCGACTTTCTCTTTCATGATTTATATGTCTTTATGGCATAATATGTTATTAGGTGGACAGAATCCGTAAATGCACCGGGAAGGTTTCTGCCCAAGTAGATTTTCCTCTAGATCCCACCAAATAGGACTCCAGAGTATGGAGAGAGTACATTCCATCGTCAGATCGATCGGTTATGGATTCCCCGTGGCATTAAGGCGCCGCGTCATTGGCCGGCTGGGAATGTCGGTGCACCCGTCGATCCGCAGAGATGCGCGGTCCATGATACGGTACTAGGCCTAACGGTCATCTCCGATTACCGTGCAGACGATGGGTCGACTACCTCGCGGGCCGTCGAATTCGCAGAAGAAGATGTTCTGCCACCGGGACAATCCCAGCGCTCCGTCGATTAGGGGGACGGTCTCGGACGGACCGACAAGGCCCGACTTGAGATGGGAGTCCCCGTTGCCGTCCTGGCGGTCGTGGAGCCAGACACCCTTCGGGGCGAGCTGCCGCAGCAGATTGACCACATCCGTCTGTACGCTCTCGTCCCAGTTTTCCTGAATCATGATCGCGGCCGTCGCGCCCTGTGCGTAGACCGAAACCAGACCATTGCGCACCCCGCTGCGGCTCGCGATGGCGGCCACTTGTGGCGTGATGTCGATCAGTTCCTCTCTACTGGTGGTGCGGACATGAATGATCTCGCGCATGCTGGGGTCTCCGGAGTCGTTTCTGTTACTGCGATTGCCTGTCGTGTGGCCTGGAGCGCTACCATAACGGGTCCGATTTAGCTGATACAATCTTCACGGTCGCGAGAAACTTCACACAGGGGGGCGGGTATGAGACGTCTAATTTTTGCGGGATGCTGGTTTCTGGTCTTCGCCGTTGTTCCGGCATCGGCCGAGGTGCAGGTCAAGGCGGTGGAATACCGCGATGGCGATACGCAGTTGCGCGGCTATTTCGCCTGGGACGACGCGATCGAGGGGCGCCGGCCAGGTGTCATCGTCGTGCATGAATGGTGGGGGCTCGACGACTATGCCCGCCACCGCGCGGAGATGCTCGCGCGCCTGGGGTATGTCGCATTTGCAGTGGACATGTACGGCGAGGGTCGCGTGACGGAGCACGCCAGCGAGGCGAAGGCCTGGATGAAGCAGATCGCGTCCAATGTCGAACAGTGGCAGAGACGTGCAATGCTGGGGGTGGATATCCTGCGCAAGCACGAATTCGTTGACCCGACGCGTGTCGCAGCGATCGGCTATTGCTTCGGGGGAGCGACCGTAATGCAGATGGCTTACTCCGGGGCCGATCTCAAGGGGGTCGCCAGTTTTCACGGTTCGCTGCCCGTGCCTACGGACGCGCAGGCCGAGGCCATACGCGCGAGTGTCATGGTGGCGCACGGCAACGCAGACGAATTCGTCCCTGCCGAGCGTGTCGCGGCATTTATGGCCGCCATGGAGAAATCAAACGTAGACTGGCAGATGACCTTCTACGGCGGTGCTCGGCATGCGTTTACCGTGCCCGGTGCGGAAAAGCGTGGGATTCCCAATCTGGCCTACAACGAGAGGGCCGATCACCGTTCCTGGGAGCAGCTGCAGGCATTCCTCGAGGAGGTGTTCGAACAGCATCCCTGATGTGCGGTCGTGAGGGTTTGGGCCTGCTGGCATAAACTGAACCCGTGTTTCCCGTCCACGACGACAATCCCGTCGGCCGGATACCGTTTCTGACCGTTGGTCTGATCGCCGCTTGCGTGCTGGCGTTCCTGTGGCAGAGGTCGCTGGGCGATCAGGGGCCGATTGCCGCCTATGCGCTTGGGGTCATCCCGGCCGTGCTGTTCGAGCACAAGGTGCTTCCCGACGAACTGATCGTGGTCCCTCCATGGGCGACGGTGTTCACCTCGATGTTTCTCCACGGCGGATGGATGCACCTGCTGGGCAACATGCTCTATCTGTGGGTGTTCGGGAAAAACGTCGAGGACGCCATGGGTCGCATCCGCTTTCTTCTGTTTTATCTGGCCTGTGGTGTGGTGGCCGTATTGGCGCAGGCCCTGCCGGACCCGGACTCCACGATTCCCATGATCGGCGCCAGCGGTGCGATCTCGGGCCTGCTGGGGGCCTACCTGCTGTTGTATCCGCACGCCCGGATGCTGGTCGTGCTGCCGATCGGGTTCTATCTCCACACCATGCGTATCGCGGCGTACTGGGTGCTGGGGCTTTGGTTCGGGATGCAACTGGTCAGCACCCTGTTGACCGACAGCAGTGAGGGCGGGGTTGCCTTCGGGGCGCACATCGGTGGGTTTCTTGCCGGGATGGTCCTGGTGCCGCTGTTCAAACGCAGGGATGTCAGACTGTTTGCGCCGGTGCGACCGGCGAACCGCGGGCGCGCTACTGCCCCAAGATGACATCCACATCCACGACGGACTCCTTTCCATCGTTCTCCCGTGCGATCCGAACGGAGACCGAATCTTCCGGCTCCGCGTCCAGCAGTGCGATCCTGACATCCTCGGTACCACCGACGGAGATCCCGTCGAGTTCGAGGAGCCGGTCCCGCTTGACGATTCCGGCCCGGGCCGCGGCGCTGTCTTTCGAGAGGCCACTGACGACGACGCCCTGGTCGGTATCCTCCATGAAGATGCCGAGCAGCCCCCGCGGCTGAAGCGATCGTTCCTTGACGATGAGCACGTAGTCGGCGATCGCCGGGTCGGTCAGCGCGTCCGCACCGACCAGCACGACGGGTCCTTCGATGCCGCTAAGGCGCGCGAGGCGGGCCGGGATCCCCGATCGGTAGGCCAGGTGCCCCGAACCGGCCAGCACGACCATCAGGGTGTCCGGGTTTGCTTCCAGGTATTCGCCTGCACGTTCGGCCATGCCTTCGTCCCAGAGCAGTTGCGATTCGAAGAAATACTCGAACCGTTGCTGTGCCGCGTGCGGGTGCTGCTCGAAGATCTCGCGCATGCGGGTCTCGTATTCCACATCGGAGCGATCGAAGCCTTCCGGAACCCACGCCGCATCGTCACCCTGGAGCCCGTTGATGCCCTCCTGCGCCACCTTTCTGCTGATTTCCGTCGGGACATTGAGGGCGAGCAGGGGGATCCCCCGTTCGCGGGCGTATTCCAGAATCGGTCGGTAGAGTCGGTAGTCGAAACTCCAGCGGCTGAAGTATTCCGTCGCCCTCAGCATCTGCTCCTCGCTGACCGCGCCGCTGACGTAGTCGTCGAGCGATCCCTGATAGGGTTGCTGGAAGAATTCCATGGCGATGACCATTTTCGGGTGCCTCGCATGGAGTCCGCGAATGATTTCGAGCTGGGCGAGGTGGTGTTCGTAGCGGTCGTGGGATTCGCCGACGAATACCACACGAGACCCGGTGAGTTTTTCGACCAGTTTATCGAGGGTTTGCAGGGTCGACAGGTCCACGGACATTATTTCCGCCCCATCCCCAAGGTTCAGACCGACCGGTTCGGTCTTCGCCGGTTTCGGTTCCGGCATACAGGCCGCAAGTAGCGCAACCGCGACCCAGGCAGTTAAGGACATGAAACCATGCCGCAAACGGGTCTTCATCGTCCCGTTGGCAGTGGCGTGTGTCATCCTGATTCCTGGGAGATCACCGTCTAGGAATGCGAGCATAACCTTCGTATCCTGGTGGGTTGAATCGTAAAAAGCCACAGCATACCCGCGGACCGATATGAAGTCTTTGCGAATGCAGTGGGGCGACCAGTTGCCCGGTTCCAGTCAGGGGTGGTACAAGCACCGGATGAATGTCCGACCGACGACGATGCCGTTTATTCGCTGTCTTCTCCTTGTGGCGTTCGCCCTGCTCGGCCGGTCGGCAATCGCGATGGAGAAGGGCGTCGCGGTCGTAGGTCACGACATGAAGGTGACACTGGACCCGGAGGCCGGTCGGCTGTCCGTCAGGGACACCCTTGACCTGTCCGGCGCCAATGCGGAAGCGGGATTCGCGCTGTACCTGCATTGTGCGCTGACCCCGCAGATGGACCCTCGCGAGGGTGGGATCGAGGCGGAATCGGAATGCAGGGACGGGGAACGCCTTCGTCGATTTCGCCTCTTTCCCCGGGCCGCGCCCCCCGGAGTCACCTTGAGTTACGAGGCTCGCCTGGATTCGCTGGGTATCGACCCGGAAGCTGAAGTCCTGCATCTGTCCGGCGCGAACGGCTGGTACGCTTCCGTCGAGGGCGCGCTTTCGACGTTCCGTCTTGCGGTGCGAATGCCCCCGGGATGGGTGTCGGTGAGTCAGGGTGAAAACTCCGAGATGGCGGGTGGCACGGTGTCCTGGCGTGAGGACAAGCCCCAGGAGGACATCCATCTGGTGGCGGGGCGTTATCACGTCTATGAAGACACGAGCGGGGACGTGACTGTCCAGGTCTACCTGCTCCAGCCCGAACCGGAACTGGCGCAGCGCTATCTGGACGCCTCCCGGCGCTATATCGGGCGCTACGAGCGCCTGTTGGGCGACTATCCCTACGCCAAGTTTGCCCTGGTCGAGAACGACAGGCCGACCGGCTACGGCATGCCGTCCTTCACGTTGCTCGGCTCACGCGTATTGCGGCTGCCGTTCATCATCGATTCATCCTACCCACACGAGATCCTGCACGACTGGTGGGGCAACGGGGTCTACGTCGACATCACGCAGGGCAACTGGAGCGAGGCGCTGACGACCTACCTGGCGGACCACCTTCAGAAGGAGATTCAGGGGCGGGGGGCGCAGTACCGGCGAGATACGCTGGGCAGATACGCGGACTACGTGTCGGCGGGAGAGGATTTTCCCCTGTCCGCGTTCGTTTCGCGCCACAACGACGAGACCCAGGCGGTCGGATACGGCAAGGGGATGATGATGTTCCATATGCTGCGTCGCCGACTCGGCGACGGGCCGTTCGTCGAAGGCCTGCGCCGTTTCTACCGTGATCAAGCCTTGAAGGAGGCCAGTTACAACGACCTGCGTCGGGCGATGGAATCGGCAACCGGTGCCGACCTGGTCTCGTTCTTCACGCAGTGGCTGACGCGCACGGGTGCCCCGATTTTGACGATCGAGGATGCCGGGGTACAGGGGCAGGACGGAGAGTGGATGCTTGATCTCACGCTAAAGCAGGCGCAAGAGGGACCGGCGTACGAACTGCGGGTCCCGGTCGCCGTCACGGTTGAAGGTGACGACCTGGCGCAGGAATTCGTCGTCGATATGAAAGAAAAAAAGCGGCGGGTTGAGATCGCCTTGCCGGCGAGGCCGCTGCGTGTCGACGTGGACCCGGATTTCGACCTGTTCCGCCGACTCGATCCCAGGGAGCTACCGCCGACCCTGGGGCAGGTGTTCGGCGCCGACAAGCCGTTGATCGTCCTGCCCTCGTCCGTGAGTGCGGGCGCAGCTCGGGAATACGGGGCGCTCGCGGCGGCCTGGCGGCGTCGCTATCCGGGAGCGGAAGCGGTCTCCGACCGGGAGATCGATGCACTGCCCGAAGACCGTTCGGTCTGGCTCCTGGGCCGGGAAAACCGGTTCACGGCGGAGTTCGACCGATGGGTTGGCGAGCGCGACGGACTCGATGATGTCCTTCGAGCCGCTTCCGCTGCGGGGCGTGTCGGAAACGCCAGTCTGGTGCTGGCCGCATGCAGACCCCACAGGCCGGATGTCGCTGTCGGGATGATTGCCGTCGACGATACGGCGGCTCTGGCGGGACTGGCGCGCAAGCTGCCGCACTACGGTGCTTACGGTTATCTCCTGTTCGAGGGGTCAGAACCGCGGAACGTGATGAAGGGGCAATGGCCGAGCACGGGATCGCCCCTTGCCGTCGACCTGGGCCCCGGTAATGACGAGGTGGCCGCGGCACGGCGCGCGGTGCCGCGGCCGCTGGGGGAACCGGTCCCGGTACGGGCTAAGGCGATTTCTGTCAAATGACATACCATCCTGCTTGTCTTTGTCGTCCGTCCTCTGTGTTGCGACAACCGTTCCATCGTTCGACGATGCGCCTGTTGTCGCGTCTTGATGACGAACGATCCCGGCGCGGCGCTTTCCCTGCTTTGCTTGGGCACCGGTCTTGGGCTTCCTGCCCAAGCCGTTCACTGCTTCGCAGTTCACCCGGCGCGATCTGGTATGTCATTTTCCGGCAATCGCCTAAGGATCAAGCCGGGGTGCCCGGCGCGTGATAACATGACGGATCGTGATGGCCAAAGCGGAAAACGAGGTCTGGCATTCTCGTCCCACGCCGGATGAACTCAACGAATTCTCGACCGGATCGATGATTTCGCGTATCGGTATCCGGTTCACCGAGGTTGGCGACGATTTCATCACGGCCTCCATGCCGGTAGACCATCGTACCCTGCAGCCCTTCGGTGTCCTGCACGGTGGTGCTTCGGCCGTGCTCGCCGAAACGCTGGCCAGCATGGGTGCGACCTATTGCGTCGATCGCTTCCGGTTCGCCTGCATGGGGATGGAGATCAATGTCAACCACCTTCGACCGGTGCTTCAGGGCACGGTCGAGGGGCGTGCCACACCGATCCATCTGGGGAAGCGGACTCAGGTCTGGGACGTGCGAATCGGCGATGGCGACGACAGGCTCGCTGCCGTGTCGAGACTTACACTGGCCGTTGTCGAAAGGTCGCGTCTGGAGTCGGGACCCCGTTCGTGACGGTCGGGAAAACCGAGGGCTGTTTGCCCGCCTGGTCCGGCCGACCCCGTCTTTGCCTTGATCCGCGTTATTGCATCCGAGTATAAGTAGCGAAAATGTCCGGGCCCGATCGTCTCACCTGACGGTCAGGACCGGGACCACCACCGAGGGAGAGACACGCAGATGTCAGCCAGTGCGGGAGAAGCAACCATTGAACGGACCGTCGTCGCGGACCTGAGGGCGGATTCCTTTACCTTGCCGGTATTACGCCTGTTGCAGGGCGACATGGACGCCGTTTCCTCGGTGATCGCGGAAAAGCAGGAACAGGCTCCCGAGTTCTTTCGCAACACGCCGGTCATTATCGATCTGCACGCCCTGGAAACGGACAGCGGGTCGGTGGAGTTCCCGCTGCTCGTCGGCATCCTGCGGGGCGCCGGTATGATCCCCATCGGTGTACGCGGCGGGACAGATGCGCTGAATGCGTCCGCGCAGGGCATGGAACTCGCGATATTCGCCGGTGGCCAGCAGGAAACCGAATCCGCTCCCGCAAAGAAACCCGGGCGCTGCGGGGCGGAGGATTCGAAACCGGAGGCCGAGGCCTCGCCGTCCGGGCAGACCATGACGATCACCCGGCCCGTGCGTTCCGGTCAGCGGATTTACGCCGCCGGCGGAGACCTGATCGTATTGTCGCAGGTCGGTTCCGGATCCGAGGTGATGGCCGATGGGAACATTCACATCTATGGCGCACTTCGAGGGCGGGCCTTTGCCGGCGTCAAGGGAAACCAGGAGGCCCGTGTCTTTTGTCACGCCCTCTATCCCGAACTGGTCGCCGTGGCAGGTCGCTACGTTGTCAGCGAGAAGATCCTGCCGGACGTGCTGGGCAAACCGGTCCAGATCTGGCTTGAGGATGGACGGCTTCGGATCGAGCGGCAGCCGGGGATCTGATCGACGGGCCGGTCGGCTCGGGTGGAGTTGAGTCGAGCGCCGGTCCGGTCACAACATGCCACGCTCGGGTGGCAGTCAATGCTGAAGACGTGATGTACAGTTGGATCGGGCAGGAGCCATGGGCCATACCGTTACCATCCTAAACCACGGACTCAGCTTCGAAGTCGAGCGCCACGAGTCGATCCTCGATGCCGCGGTCAAGGCGGGTATCGCAATCGACTATTCGTGCGGAAGCGGCAATTGCGGCAATTGCAAGGCACGCCTCATCGAGGGGGAACTGCTAGCCCTGCGGCATCAGGACTACGTGTTCTCCGCGGCTGAAAAGGCCACCGGCTATGCATTGATGTGCTGCAATTCCGCGGCCAGCGACCTGGTGATCGAGGCCGACGTGGCACATTCGGCCGAGGACATCGAGCCGCGCCGTATCCGGGTGAAGGTTCGCAAACTTAATTTCGTCAGCGACGAACTGGTGGTGCTGCACATGCAGACCCCGCGAACCGAAAGGTTGCGGTTTCTCGCGGGCCAGTATGCGAACCTCGATATCGCCGGTCATGGCGACCTGGACGCGTCCATCGCCAGTTGCCCCTGTGACGACCGGCGCCTGGAGTTCCATATCCGCAGGCGGACAGGGAATCCGGTGTCGGACTACATCTTCGGCAAACTGACCCCGGGGAGCAGCGTTGACCTGGTCGGGCCGATGGGGAGCTTCGTGCTGGACGAGCAGAGCCGTCGTCCGCTGGTGCTGATCGCATTCGATATCGGATTCGCGGCCGCCAAGAGTCTGATCGAGCACGCCACGGCTCAGGAAGGTGGTCGCGACATCCGCCTGTTCTGGATCGCATGCAAACCCGAGGGCCAGTATCTCGACAATCTTTGCCGGTCGTGGCGGGACGCGCTGGACGAGTTCAGGTATACCCCGATCAGCATGTCCGAGGACCTGACATCCCTGTTGAGCGAGGGAGGCCGCGGTGTGGACCGGATCGGGGATGTCCTCAGAAAGATTCTCGGAGAAACCCCTGAAATCGCGGAATGTGACACCTATGTCTGCGCGCCGGAGGTCTTCCTGCGGGCGGCCTCGCAGAGGCTGACCCGGCACGGCGTTGGCCAGGACAGGGTATGGCTGGAGCCGATGCGGGGAAACCCGCAGGTCGGCTGCCTCGCGGAACGGTGAGGGCATCGGCGTCTGGGGGCTGAGACACTCGGGTGAAATGCATCTCCGGCTGTCATCGGTTCCGGTTTCGGCCGCCCCGCGACTGGCGTCTTGGTCTGTCGCGGAATCGTTGTCAATCGTCGGCGCTCCGCTGGAAACCGCCTGGGGGGTGCTGCTGACGCTTTACGCCGCGTCGTGGTCTCCCTCCTGCGCCATTTTCCGTGGCAGAAACGGCATCGGGCCGGGAATGGAATTGCAGGGCGCTGAATTGCCGGTGGTCGCGCCCAGAATCTCGACCCGCAGCGATTTTGTGACTCAGCGACGTGAAATCAATATATAGGAAAATTACGATATCCGGATGCGCCGAAACCCGTACCGCGAGCCTTCCGGAAGTTACGTATCGATCGCGTCAGACAGGTGCTGCCGCATGGCGTGGGGACACTACGTGGAGCACACCAAGTTGTGCTATGTTACTTAAAAGCATGACCGGCACGCTAGGGAATTTCCGCTGCTGCCGTACTGCACCCCAACCTTCGATGGCGCCTTTCCTGCGACCAGGGAATCAACGTGACGCCAGTGGACACAGGATGTCGGATGCGTGTAAGAATCCATGTTGTCGACTACGCGGGCTCTCGATTCTAGCGCGTGGATACGACGCAACGAATAAACACCACATATGGTGATATAAATGCCGGTTTAGTTTCTGGCGGGTACGCGGTATAGGGATTTCCCGGTAGCGGCCACGGGGTGTGAATTCGCCGATCTGCCCGGATCGGCTGTTTAGACCTGTAAGGTATATCAGATGAAACGAAAGATTGGCAAGAAGACGAAATTTGCGGTCGCCTTTGCCGTTACGGCGATTGCGGGATCGACCTATTTTGCGATGGCCCAGGCAGGCGACGATCCGCCGCGAGCGCCCGTGGAGCTCGTGATGGTCGAGAAGATGACGATGGGTGCGAGCGTGGCGGTCGGCGGCACCGTGGCCGCGAAGGATACCGTCAAACTCACCGCACAGATGCCCGGGCGCGTGGAATATATTGCCGGTGACGTCGGCAGCACGTTCCAGAGCGGGCAAGTCCTGGTCACGCTGGACGACGATGCGCTGCAGGCCCAGTTGAGGTCGGCCTATGCCTCGCGTGCGAACGCGGATTCGGCCTGGCGAAACGCCGGGGCGCAGTACCACAGGGAGCTGCGCAGTCCACAGAGCCAATCGACCGGCATCGGCGGCATGGGCATGCCATCGATGATGGATGACATGTTCTTCAACCCGATGCAGAGCATGATGGGTACGCGCGATACCGGCGCGGTCCGCTATTCGGACGTCGTTTCTCGGCAGACGCAGATGGACCAGGCCCGCAACTCAATGATGAAGGCCGATTCCCAGATCCGTCAGATCCAGGCAAAACTGCGCGACACCAAGAGTGTCGCCCCCTTCAATGGGGTCATCAGCAAGAAATTCGTGGAAGTGGGTGACCCGGTACAGCCAGGCATGCCCCTGCTCGAGTATTCCGACACCAGCAGCCTCAAGGTTGAGGTGCACATCCCGGCGAGTCTGCGGGGTGGTGTTACGGTCGGACAGGACATCGAGGTGAGGTTCGGCTCGTCCCAACAGCCGATCCTCGGCAGGGTGATTCGCATCGCACCGGTGGCCGATCCCGTCAGGCATACGATCTACTTGGAGATCGGCGTCCCGGAACAGACCCGGGTCGAGGCCGGCATGTACGCCGAGGTGCGCATACCTGACCCCAGGATGGGCGCTCAGGCGTCCCTGGTGATTCCCAGCAGCGCGGTCATTGAGAAGGGTGGGCTGTACTACGTTTTCGTCGTGGACGACCGGAATCGTGCCGTGCTCAGGCTCGTGAGACTCGGAGAACCCTATAGTGACCAGCACGTCACCGTGCTCGCCGGCTTATCCGAGGGGACCCAGATCGTACGGGAGCCACCGCCCGGCCTGCGTTCGGGTATGTCGTTGTAGTAGTTCCCAGGGGGAGCCGTCTGACCGGGAGGAGCGTCGCGAGGTCTCTGCGCAGCAATACACCCCTGTCGGTACCGTCTCCATTACGGATCCCGCTGCTTCTGGTAGGTAGCAGGCGGCTCTCTACTACCGTAACGAACAAAAAGGATTGGCGACGCTATGAATTCAGGGGAAAACGCGCATCTGGGTATTGCGGGCAAGACCGCACAGTACTTCATTCACTCGCCACTCACACCGATGCTGTACATCGGCATGCTGGCGATGGGGCTGATGGGACTGATCTTCACCCCGCGCCAGGAAGATCCCCAGATCTCGGTCCCGATGATCGACCTGTTCGTCAGCTACCCCGGCGCCAGATCCGAGCAGGTCGCGGCCCAGGCGATAGAGCCCCTGGAGCGGGCCATGAGCGAGATCCCCGGCGTCAAGCACGTCTATTCCGCCAGCCAGCGTGAACAGGGCATGGTCATCGTCCGTTTCAAGGTAGGGGAGGACCTGGGTGAGTCGATCGTCAAGGTCCATGAAAAGGTCCAGTCGAGGATGGACGAGCTGCCCCCGAATCTCCCCCCTCCGCTGGTCAAACCAAAGAGCATCGATGATGTCCCGGTTGTCACCCTGACCCTGTGGTCCGAATCCATCGACGGTGGAACGCTCCGCAAGCTGGCCGTCAACCTCCTCCAGGAGCTGAAACAGATCCCGAGCACCGGGAAGGGCTTCGTCGTCGGAGGACGGCGATCCCAGATCAATATCGAAGTGCTCCCCGAGCGCTTGTCGGGCTTCGGCATCAGTCTCGACCAGGTCGCCCAGACGATCCAGACCGCCAACGCCGAGGCGGGCACCGGAGTCGTGGAAACCGCGGGTGCCTCGTTCAAGGTCTACACGGGGGCATTCCTTCGCAGCGCGGAAGATGTCGCGAACCTGGTCGTCGGCGTTCAGGGCGGACAGCCGATCTACCTGAGGAATATCGCCCGGGTATCGTCCGCGCTCAACGAGCCGGATGAATACGTCAGCTACTACACCGGACCGGCCTACGCGGAGGTCTACGACCGAGACCTGACCGCGGACGGGGAGCAGGCTGTCACGATCGCGGTCGCCAAGAAGATCGGAACCAACGGCGTCGTGGTCGCCAACGACATCATCGACAAGATCGAGACCCTCAAGGATCGGATGATCCCGCCCGAGGTCAATGTCGAGGTTACGAGAAACTACGGCGAGACGGCCAACGACAAGGTCAACGAGCTTCTGTTCAAGCTGGTCGTCGCCACGGGCGCCGTGACCATTCTGGTCCTTTTCAGCCTGGGATGGCGGCCCTCGGTCGTGGTCACGCTCGTGATTCCGAATGTCATCCTCATGACGGTGTTTGCGGCATGGGTATGGGGGATGACGATCGACCGTGTCAGTCTGTTCGCGTTGATCTTCTCCATCGGTATCCTGGTCGATGACGCGATCGTCGTCATCGAGAACATCTACCGGCGTTGGCTGATGAAGGGTGAGATGGACACCGAAACCGCGGTGGACGCCGTCAGGGAAGTGGGAAATCCCACCATCCTTGCGACCTTCACCGTCATCGCGGCGCTGATGCCGATGGCCTTCGTATCGGGCCTGATGGGGCCCTACATGGCGCCCATCCCAAAGCTCGGTTCCGTGGCCATGCTGATCTCCCTGTTCGCGGCCTTCGTGTTCACGCCCTGGTTTGCGACGTACATCAAGCCGACATTGCAGCAATTGAAGGTCGCCGAGGACAAGGAGCACAAGACACGCGAGCGTATAGACAAGGTTTTCCGCTCCGTGCTGCCGCCCCTGATACACAAGCGTCTCCTCGGGTGGTCCCTCCTCATTGGTCTTTTTGTGGCGTTCTTCGCCGTCTGCGCCATGTTCTACACCACGGCGGTCACCGTGAAGATGCTGCCTTTCGACAACAAGGCCGAGTTCAGTGTCGTGGTCGACATGCCGGAGGGAACGGCGGTCGCGACCACGGAGAACCTGAACCGTGAGCTTGCCGAGACGTTGCGGGACATCCCTGAGGTCACGGCGGTTCAGACCTATGCCGGCACTGCCAAACCCTTCGACTTCAACGGCATGGTGAGGCACTACTACCTGCGCGACGAACCTTGGCACGGCGAACTGCAGGTTCAGCTCAAACACAAGAGCGAGCGGAAGCGGTCCAGTCACGAGATCGCGGTCGAGGCCCGTGAGAAGCTAACCCCCATTGCGCGCGAGGCGGGAGCCCGGATCACCATCGCCGAGATGCCGCCAGGTCCCCCGGTGCTACAGTCCGTGGCGGCGGAGATCTACGGACCGGAACGCAAGACCCGCGTCGCGGTAGCCGAGGAGATGACGCGGATCTTCGAGAGCGTCGAATCGTTGGCGGACGTCGACAACTATATGGCTGCGCCGCACGAGGTCTGGCATTTCGAGATCGACACCCAGAAGGCGGTCCGGCGCGGGATCTCCGTGGACGCGATCATCCGTAACCTTTCCATGGCCATGGGCGGGTTCAAGGTCGACCGCATGAAGGTTGGCTCCTCGATCGAACCGACCTATATCGTCATCGAGATTCCGCTCAGCGCGAGGACCCAGATGAGTCGTCTGGCGGAGCTGCCGATCGCTTCACCCACTGGTACGACGGTGCCGCTCGGGGAACTCGGCCGCTTCGAGCGGATCCTGCAGGATCCTATCATCTACCACCAGGACCTCAGGCCGGTGGAGTATGTCGTCGGAGACGCGGTCGGTCGTCTGGGTGCACCCATCTATCCAATGCTGGAGGTGGACCGGCTGCTCAAGAACTACACCACACCCGACGGGCAGGTGATGTCGGGCTACATGATCGGGCCGCCGCCCGCCGATGGGCGCTCCGGGTTCGAGTGGGGCGGCGAGTGGACCGTGACCTATGAGACGTTTCGCGACATGGGAATTTCGTTCGCGGTGGCACTGGTGTTGATCTACATGCTCGTGGTCGGCATGTTCGGCAATTTCAGTGTGCCGGCGGTCATCATGGCGCCGATTCCCCTGACACTGCTGGGTATCATCCCGGGACATTGGATCATGAACGCTCAATTCACCGCGACCTCCATGATCGGATTCATTGCCCTGGCCGGTATCATCGTGCGTAATTCGATCCTTCTGGTGGACTTCACGATCGCCGAGGTGAAACGAGGCATATCGCTCGAGGAGGCGGTCATCCGTTCCTGTGAAGCCAGGACGCGCCCCATCCTGATCACCGCCTTCGCGCTGGTCGGTGGTTCCAGCGTCATCCTGACCGATCCCATCTTTCAGGGCATGGCCGTGTCGCTGCTGTTCGGGGTCCTGGTGTCGACGTTGCTGACACTCGTCGTCATACCGCTCGGCTGTGTCAGTATCGGGATTGCGCGCGTCTGCCCCTCCATGGCGGACAGCGAGGACCAGGGCGAAGCTGCCCACGCCACTTGAGGCGATTTCTGTCAAATGACATACCATCCTGCTTGTCTTTTCGTCCGTCCTCTGTGTTGCGACAACAGAGACATAGTTCGACTATGCGCCTGATGTCGCGCCTTGATGACGAACGA
>JAJDOJ010000186.1 GCA_022340215.1 Gammaproteobacteria bacterium | reverse complement strand
GGCGGCTTTACGGATCTTTTCCGCCCTGACGGCGTTGGATTCGACTTGCAATGGGGCGGCATTGCGCATCGAATCCGCCTTGTCAGGACGAAAAATCCCTCGAAAATCCACTCGCCCAGACAAATGTCAACAGAGCCTAGGGTGATCTCTCGATTGATTGTGCGTTCTCTGCCGATCGTATACCAGAAAGACTTGGTAACAAGAGGTTTCGTCGCCAGTAGTGAATATCTTGACGACACTATTATCTCCAAGTGCCGCCTGACCTACCTGGGCCCAGCGCGATCAGGGTCTCGCGTTCTGTGACGGATCGAAGAAATACGCCTGCCAGTCGAACTCGGTGTCGCTCACTTTCCTCTTGGTACGACGACCCCGCGGCGAGAAGAGCCCCGCTCAATCGGTGGTGCCGTAACTCCTCAGGCAGTGTACGCTGAACAGGCCATCGTCATCCGTCCAGACACACTCGGGCTCGAACCCGGATTCCGAGGCCAGCCGCTGAAACTCGTCAACGGTGAACTTGTACGAATTTTCAGTATGTACAGTCTGCCCCGCCGCGAACCGGAAAGCCCGACCCGCGACGGTCACGATCTGCGCGATGCGGCTGACCAGATGCATTTCGATCCGCCCCTGTTCCGCATCATAGAACGCCCTGTGAGAGAATGCCTCGGTGTCGAAGTCGCCGGAAAGTTCCCGGTTGATGCGGCGCAGCAGATTGAGGTTGAATGCGGCCGTCACGCCCCGGCTGTCATTGTAGGCGGCCTCCAGGCGGTCCCTGTCCTTCTTCAGGTCGACCCCGATCAGCAACCGTCCCCCCTCGCCCACCATCGCGGCGATCCGCCGCAGGAACGCGGCCGCGTCCGCGGGATCGAAGTTCCCGATGCTCGAACCCGGAAAGAACGCCGCGCGTCGGAGGTCGTCCGGAGGAGAGTACGGCAGTGCAAAATGGCTGGAATAGTCCGCGCATGCCGCGTGCACCTCCAGTGCGGGATAGCTTGCCGAGAGGTCCTGTGCCGACGCCATCAGGTGTTCGCGGGAGATGTCGATCGGCATGTAGACGGCCGGGGCGAGCGCATCGAGCAGGGTGCGTATCTTCCGGCTGCTGCCGCTGCCAAGTTCCAGCAGCAGGGCGTCCCGACCCACGTGCGCCGCGATCTCCTTACCGTGCTGGCGCAGGATTCGGATTTCCGTCACCGTCGGGTAGTACTCCGGCAGTTCGGTGATCGCATCGAACAGGCGCGACCCTTCCCGATCGTAGAAGAACTTCGGCGGGATGTGGCGGGGTGACCGGGAAAGGCCCCCCAGGACCTCGGTCTTGAAGTCGGCAAGTGTGGGATGAAAATCGTAGAAATCGATCTGTTTTGCCATGACTTCGCTTGCGGTCTTTTTTTGCTGTTCTTTGCGGCGGGCTTCTATGCGTCTTCCGCCAGGCGAAACCCCTTGAATTGCCATCGGTCCCGGGGATAGAAAAAGTTCCGGTAGCTGGGTCGGATGTGATCGGTCGGTGTGGCGCAGGACCCTCCACGCATGACCATCTGTCCGCACATGAACTTGCCGTTGTATTCGCCCAGCGCACCGTCTGGCGGAGCGTATCCTGGATACGGCAGATAGGCCGACTGCGTCCACTCCCAAACGTCGCCATACATCTGCAGCAGTTCTCCCTCGCCGGCGGCGGGCAGCGGATGCAGATAACCGCTCTCGACGAAATTGCCCTTCACCGGAACCGTCCCGGCCGCATTCTCCCACTCCGCCTCGGTCGGCAACCGCCTACCCGCCCAGGTCGCGTAGGCGTCCGCCTCGTAGTAACTCACATGGACAACCGGTTCGGTCGCGGCGACCGGCCTGGGGCCGCCGAGGGTCATGGTGACCCAGACCCCGTCGCGCCGCTCCCAGTACAGCGGCGCCGTCCAGTCTTCGGTGCGCACGATCCTCCAACCGTCCGCGAGCCACAAGGCGGGATTCCCGTAGCCACCGTCCTCGATGAACTCCTGATACCCCGCATTCGTCACGGGCCGGCTGGACAGCCGGTAGTCCCCCAGGGTCACCTTGTGGCCGGGGACCTCGTTGTCGAAGGCGAATCCGTCACCGGAGAACCCGATCGTCGCCTGCCCGCCGTCGAAGGGCATCCATTGCGTATCGGGCACGTTGCGTGGCTCGCTCGCGGGCAGGTCCGACCGGTAGGCGGGACGCAGGGGGTTGAAGGCGAGGTTGAACTTGATATCGGTCAGCAGCAGTTCCTGGTGCTGCTGTTCGTGATTGACACCGATACGAAGCCTGTCGTTGACCTGTGGCCAGTCCTTGTCGGACACGGTGCGAATCAACTTCTCCATGTGCCCGTCGACGTATTGCCGGTAGCGGTACACCTCCGCGACGGTGGGCCGCGACAGCAGGCCGCGCTGCGGGCGCGGGAAATACCCCCCGCTGATCTGGTCGTAGTAGGAATTGAAGATGTAGCGGAAATCGGGATGAAAGACCTGATAGCCCTTGAGGAAGGGACTCAGCAGAAAGGTCTCGAAGAACCAGGAGACGTGCGCGAGGTGCCACTTGGGCGGACTCGCCTCCAGCGTGGCCTGAATCACATAGTCCTCGATCTCGAGCGGCGCGGCCAGGGTCTCGCTGGCCTGCCTGATGCGCCGGTACATCGACGCGGCCTCGGCCCGATCGAGCGTGTCAGAATGGGGAATGGCAGCAGAATTCCGGGAGTTCGTCATCGGCGATTTCGCGAGCCTGCCGGACACCGGCGAACGCGACTCCTCTTTCCATGGACGGCAACCGTGGCCTTGGCTGGCGGACCGGTCGATGACCCTCCACCCCGCAACAGATACGTCATGGGGCCGAAGGTAGCGACCGATGCCAGGACGATGGCGGCGTAGTGTAACGCGTGCTGCCGGAATACCCAAAATGCACCCTTCGCAATCAGGTAATGTCCGTTTCACCGACTGTCCACACATCATCAGAGTCCCCACATCGGATCGTCGATGTCGTACGGGGAGACGTGGGTGACGAACCCGGCATAGTGATTGCCAAGGTACCGGCAGCGACGGACGGGCAGCAGCATCCCGAGCTGAAGGGGCGATTCAGCAATGACCTGCCGCGCGGGATGTCAATCCGTCAGGCACCGCGGTAATTTTCCGCGACGGAGTCCCTAACGACATCCGGGCGCGTCCTCGCCGTTCTTTCCGGGCAGGGTGGTGAAGGTCAGGTCCGCTTCGGCGGACGCCGTCTTTTGGGTCGGCTTCGGGCGAAGCCCACGGGCCGCCACGACCCCGCTGCCGGCATCGCCCTGGCTTCCCGTCAGAACATGGTAGCCGAGCGTCTTGTCCCACCGGGTTTGCGGGACACTGCCCTCCAGTGACTCACTGGCCGCGATCAGTTGCAGGTGCTCCACCCCGAAAGGCCTGCACACCACGAATTCACCGAGCACCGCAGGGCGGTTGACCTGACCCAGCGACAGGTATCGCAGAAATCGCCAGGCCCCTTCCCCACCCTCGCCCTCGCCCTCGCCCCGGTCAAGCAGGAAGGAGTACTGTTCCCCTTCCCTGGCCACGTGACCGACGATGTAGTAGTAACCGGGACGACTCATGGTAATCTCCGGTCGCACGGTCTCACCCTCACGAAAGAGCAGATCCCTCGAACCCCGATCGGTTCCCAGTACGACGCGAAACTCGTTACTGACCGCAACACCCTGGTGGATCAGCCTGTCGAGGTCCGGTGCCAGGGGTTCGGCGCGGAAACCCCGCCAGCCCTGCTTGTCCAGGCGTACCCCGCGGGTCGCGATGATCTTCCCGCGGCGGTCGATAAGCTGATAGCTGACGTGGATGTCGCCGTCGTCGAGGATCTGGTACTCGCCGGTCATCAGGTATTGCGCCTTGTCACGGCGCGCCACCGATTTGAGGTTTCCGGCCAGGGCATCCCGAAATGCCGCCGCAAACGGCGTGATCTCCACCGCGTCCCGGTGCCTCGGGGGATGAACGTAGACGGCGGGACGCTTGAACCCGCGGGCGAGCTGCCGCGCGGCGAAGGGGATGCTGTCGGCACCTTTCTCCAGCGCGATCAGGCGTGCCGAGAGTTCCGCCTCACTGGCCGGCGCCGGCAGCGTACCCCGGTCGCCGAGGATCGTGGCCACGGCGCGGTAGCGCCGGTACTGGTACTGGCGCGCGTCGGTGAGCTGCTCGTTCAGCAGGCGATACCGTGCATCGTTGTCCTTTGCCGCCTCCAGTGCCTTTTCGCGGTCGAGCATGTTACGCCGCAGCGCGTTCAGCTCAGTGCGGTAGAGACCCGTCGCGCGGACCGAATCGAGGGTAGCGGACTGCCCCCGCTCACCGGCCACGACCACCGGCAGCGACTCGAACCTGACTCCCAGCAGGGGAAGATCGGACTGGGTGCGGATCGCCTCCTCGAAGCTGCAACCGGCCTTCTGCCCGGAGGGCTTCCCGCGCACCTTTTCGCAGTGCGACGCCGTCTCGCTCTTGACCTCCACCTGCACCGCAGCGGCCAGATCCGCGAGTGCCCGCTTGCGCGCCTGCTCCTGGCTCTTGCCGTAACCCTCGCCAGTCAGGGTCTTGGCCGACAGGGGTGTGGCCAGAAGGAGCAAAGTCAGCACAAAGATCTGTGAACGTCGCAATGGTCGACTCTCCAGAAGTGAGCCACGTGGATTTTAAAAATTGTAGGGTGGACAAGCGATAGCGCAGTCCACCAATCGAACGCAAGACACAAACCCGGTGGACTGGGCGAGACGGAAACCAGGCTTGTCGTCCCGGTTGTTCGGCGTGTTCCTGTTGCGGTTGGCCGATCGCACCCAGCGCGGGACGTTGGCCCAGGATCAGCCCCGTGCGACACGCCGGCCATCGGCATTCACGTCTTCTTGCTGATGCGGCGGGGTTGCCGAACCGCCTTGCTCTGCAGCACGGTGCCCGAGAAACAGCTGTCGAACCGGAACAGGACGTGGTTCGACGTCATCTGGCGTGTCCACGCCAAGATCTGGCTCATGTGCAGGGCCTTCTGCAGGAAGTCGCGACCCGGAAATCCCGGCTATGGAGGACTGCGCTGCACTTGTCCACCCTGCGGGTACTAAATTTCGGTGCTGGTGAACAGGTCCATGAATTCGTCGGCGCGCATTGCCCTTAGCGCTTCGGTGTCCGAACAGATCTCCCGGATCCGGTCAGCCTGCGCGGGTGGGTAGCGGCGTCTGACGCTGGACTCGAATTTCTCGCGCAGCAGGGGGAGCGCCTCGGTCCTGCGGCGGGGATGGCCCAGCGGATACTCGACCTCGACCTTCCGTGTGCGGGAGCCGTCACGGAAGAACACCTGGACGGCATTGGCGATGGCGCGCTTTTCGGGAGCGAGATAGTCCCGGCTGTAATTCGGGTCCTCCGTGCATTGCATCTTCTCCCGCAGGGCGTCGATACGCGGATCGGCCGCCACCGCGTCCTCGTAATGCGACGCGTCAAGCTCACCGAAGATCAGGCCCGCGGCCACCATGTACTGAATACAGTGGTCTCTGTCCGCCGGGTTGCGCAGCGGCCCATGCTTGTCGATGATCCGCAGTGCCGGGGCCTGGGAGGCGATCTCCACCCGCTCGACCTCGTCCAGCCGCCCCGCTACCTCGGCTTGCAGCGCGAATGCGCATTCGACGGCGGTCTGGGCGTGGAACTCTGCCGGAAAGGCAACCTTGAACAGGATGTTCTCGATCACGTACGAACCAAAAGCGCGATCGACGACGAGGGGATTGCCACCGAAGGCAACGTCCTGGAATCCCCAGACCGGTGTGGTCAGGGCGCCCGGATATCCCGGCTCGCCTCGAAGTGTCAACAGCGCGAGGCGCACGCCACGGCTCGTGGCGTCACCGGCAGCCCAGGACTTCCGTGGCCCCGTATCGGGGGCGTGGCGGTAGACGCGCAGACTCTGGCCGTCGATCCAGGCCTGTGAGAGCGCCGCGGCGACTTCCCGCCTCGACCCGGCCAGCAGGGCTGTGGCGACCGCGGCGGTCGCCACCTTGACCAGCATGACGTGGTCCAGGCCAACCCGGTTGAAGCTGTTCTCCAGTGCGATCACGCCCTGTATCTCGTAGGCCTTGATCATCGCCGTCAAGACGTCGTCGACGGAAAGCGGATGGTGGCCTTCCTGCGCGGCGCGTCGCGCACGGTAGTCGGCAACGGCAAGGACGCCACCGAGATTGTCGGAGGGGTGTCCCCACTCGGCCGCCAACCAGGTGTCGTTGAAGTCCAGCCAGCGGATGAGGATGCCGATGTCGAAGGCCGCCGTCACCGGGTCGAGGCGGAATCCCGTCCCCGGAACCGGTATGCCGTCGGGTACAACGGTTCCCGGAACGTCGGGTCCGAGCAGTCGGGCGCAGGCTGAAATATCGAGCGCCTGCAATGCGCAGGCCATGGCGTCGAGCAGACACAGGCGCGCGGTCTCGCGCGCCGTTTCGCCGGACGGCTCGTAGTCACAGACGTAGTCCGCGATGCGGTCCAGCAGATCCGCCTGCCTGGCGTCGTCCCTGTGTGGTATGGTCATCTCCCTTCGATCGGCGGATAGGGACGCGGGTCCGGGCCGGTGTAGTTCGCGCTGGGGCGAATGATGTGACCGTCGCTGCGCTGCTCCGTCACGTGGGCGCACCAGCCGGCCACCCGGGCCATCGCAAACAGCGGGGTGAACATCGCGGTCGGCACGCCGAGCATCCGATAGGCCGGCGCCGAGTACCAGTCCAGGTTCGGGAACATCCCCTTGCGCATCTTCATCACCCCCTCGATGGCCTCGGCGACACGGAACGGCAGCGTATTGCCTTTCCGTTCGCCGAGTTCGCGCGCAATTTCCTTGATGACCGGGTTGCGCGGGTCCGAACGGGTGTAGACGGGATGCCCGAAACCCATGACGATCTCCTTGTTCTCCAGTCTGCGACCGATGTCCTCCGCCGCCTGATCCGGGTTTGAATATCGCTGCACCACTGCCAGGGCGGCCTCGTTGGCGCCGCCGTGTCGCGGACCGCGCAGCGCACCGATCGCACCCGTTATCGCGGAGTAGATGTCCGAACCCGTCCCCCCGATCACGCGTGCGGTAAACGTCGAGGCATTGAACTCGTGCTCGGCGTAGAGGATCAGCGAACGGTCCAGGGCGCGGCGGTCGCGCGGATCGACCGGCTTGTCGTGCAACAGTCGCAGAAAGCTGCCTGCAATCGAGGACTCCTCGCAGGATGTCTCGATGTGGCACCCGCTAGCGGCATGAAACCAGTACAGCAGTATCGGCCCCATGACGGCGAGCAGGCGGTCCGAGATCGCCATCGCATCATCGGTATTGTGGGCTTCCGGCTCCGGTTCCAACACCCCAAGGGCCGACACACCGGTCCGCAGGACGTCCATGGGATGCGTTGCGGCAGGCAGCTGTTCGAGGACGGTACAAAGGGGCCCGGGCAGGCCACGCAGGTCCAGCAGTCTGCGGCGATACGCCGCCAGTGTCGACCCGTCCGGCAGTTCGCCGCGAAGCAGCAGCCACGCCACCTCCTCGAAGGTCGCCTCACGCGCCAGGTCGAGGATGTCGTATCCGCGATAATGCAGGTCATCACCCGAGTGCCCGACGGTGCAGATCGCGGTGTTCCCCGCCACCTGGCCGGACAAGGCCACCGAGCGTTTTCGCGAGCCCAGTGTCCCGTCCGGCCTGCCGGATTCCGTCATTCTCCTTCTCCCGGTTCGCCACCGTCGTCCAGGCGATGCTCGTATCGGTAATAGTCGAGGCGCTCGTACAACGCCTGGCGGGTCTGCATGTCAACGATCACGTTCTGTAATGGCCGTTCATCCCGAATCGCGGTTCGGAACCTCGCGCCCGGCGTGACAGTCGACGGCATCGATCACTCCATGCGGCGTTATTGCCCGCCGCGGATACGGTTGCTGTTAAGACTGCACCGGATTGTGTCGGTGCCGCACCGTAGAGGTGCCTGATATGGCGCAAACGACCCGATCGGGGCACCCCATCCATCGGCATGCGTCTTGCTCAATTCCTTTCTAGCAATATACCGGACTGTGTCAATGATATCGGCACCACCCTATGCGCAAGACGCTCTACTGCCTTCTGCCCGATTCGAGCCGCTGCCCCCGGCTGATGGATCGGTTGCTCGAGGCTGGCATGTCCAGACGTCACATATGCATGGTCAACCGGGGACGGAAGGAATTCGCGGGGATCCGTAGGGCGACCCTGCTACAGACCACCGACGTGGGGCACGGCGTCATCCTCGGCGCGGGTGTGGGCGGACTCGCCGGCGCACTCGGCGGCTACTTCGCGGCGGCCCATGCGCCCGTGTCAGCGCTGACCGAAACGAACGGCACCTGGCTCTACCTGGCCGCGGCAGGTGCGGCATTCGGCGCAATCGTCACGGGGGTTATTACGCGCAACATGCCCAACAGGAACCTCGTCCCGTTTCTGATGCGGATCGGCTCACGGGGTTGTTTGCTGATACTCGATATCCCGACGCACCGCATCCCGATGGCGGTTGAGCTGATCGAGCGGGTCGATCCGATGGCCAGGACCTATCTCGCCTGATCGCCTGGGTCAGAGTTGCGAGTCTAGTTCAACATTCTGCATTTCGCCTGAACGGTCACGTGGGCTTCTACCGCCGGAAACAAAAAGCCCGGGTGTCAGCACCTTTGGATTGCGCATCTCGTCAATTGCAACAAGGTTTTTGGGTCGGAGGTCACGAAGATCGGGAGGAACTGAGAATACCGATGAGAATGCGAGTTCGAGTCCGATCTTGATTCCAGTCAAAGGGTGGTGCAGGCCCCGAACATGATGAATCCCACCTCGTCACCGGAAGCGGTAAGCACCATGTTTCCCGATTCCGAGTCGATGGCAAGACTCCAGGCCACACCCGGGTTGTCCATGTCGTCCCCATCCTCGGCGCCCTGCAGCACGAACTTGCCCTGGAGGGTGTCGCGGTGTTTTATCTTCGAGATTCGCTTGTGCTCTCCCTGTGCGATCGTCTCGATGGTCCCGGCATTGAAATCGATCCGAAAGAACTGCGGGGCGTCGATGTCCTCGGCGAGCCCCAGGGAGCAATCTCCGATCGCACACTCGATGGCCTGGATCGATGAGCACACCAGCGGCTTCTCACCGTCGAAGTCCCCCGCGAGTGCGATATTCCCCACCGCTGTCGACGCAAGCAGCGCCGAGATTGCCGTCCTGATCATCTTGCCTTTGTCTCCTTGGTGCCGCATCAGTTGATGGTGTAGCCGCGCCCGCTCATGCAGGCTTTGAAGGCCCTGTCGTAGGTGTCACGAAGCTTGTCGATCTGCGCCTGCTGTTGCTGGACCTGCTGTTCGTACTGGTTCTGGGCGTGTCGCGTCGACTGCCGGCTGCGCATGCCCCCGAAGGCGCCGCCCGTCGCCGCGCCGATAGCCGCTCCCTTGCCGGCGTTGCCCGCAATGGCTCCGCCGATGGCCCCAAGCGCCGCTCCACGAGCGGCGCCTCCCGCGACACCCCGGCCGGTGGAACCGCTTTGTGCCTGTTGCACGGTGACCTTCGGGGGATTCGCCGGATCGAACCCGGACTGCTGCTGGGCCCAGCCGTAACACTCCGACTTGTCCTTTTCCATCTGCTCGTTGCTCTGGCCCTTGGCGGGATAGACGATGGCGCTGGCCAACGCCGAGCTTGCGGCAATTCCCGTTGCGATCGCCAGCCCCAGGGCCGTCAGGGTCTTGTTCATCATGATCCTCTCGAAGTTTCCATGTCTATTGTCGACCGTCCCGTCGACCTCGAGTCGTGAGCGGCGGATTATACGAGACGTGTCCCGCGGCCGGCACGCTCCCCGAAACGGAACCGGCCGTCGAACCGACAGGTGCGTCCCGGTATCCTACTTGACCTCCGGGCAGGAAGGCCGTTTCTGCAGCTCGCAAAGGCGCCTGGGGTTCGACGGTTGATATGAGATCTAGAACCACATGCGATTTCTCTAACTTGGTAATGGCGACCTTTGCCCGAATGGTTCCGGGTTGCGGGGAATCCACCATTTCGATCTCCTTGGAGAAGGTCGAGTTGATCAGGTCGTGAAAATAATTGACGACCTGCTGCGCGTCATGCTGGGAGATGCCGCGATCCTTGCCGTCGGGAGCATCCCAGAATGTCACCGGGTCCAGCAGCATCTTATCGTACTTCGACCAGTCGACACCGGGCCTCGAATAGTAGCGCGCCGGCCTCCCCTTGCCGCCCTTCTGAAGTTTCGCGGCGTCGGCGCCGAGAAATCCGCTCGGCTGAACGTCCCTGGCCTGACGTGTGTTGGCGCATGACGCGAGTAGACCGAGCAACAGAAGGAAGAGAATCAATTGTGCAGCGCGCATCGATGTATTCTCCCGATCGGTTTGGTTTCGTTGGACAGTTCGGATCCTGCTCACAGCGGTCGATTCCGCCTCCGGCGACACGATATGCCAAACCGGTTTCGTCTTGTTCCCGACCACAGGCGTTTGCGGAGATTTCCAAGCTTGACATTCCATGTGTTCCCCGCACAATACGACGAATGAATTCCATTCTCCTGCGAAAGACACATTGGATGGTCGTAGCGCGCCGCTGGCGCGATGCGAACCCGCCCGTGCGCCAGGGGAGGAGTCGAGTCTAGAAACGACTTTGGCATTCACCGATCCCTTGAAGGCCGCAGACGGGCAACCGCTGCGGCCTTTTTCGTTTCACCAATCCAGAACCGGCAAAAAATGCAAGTTTCGGCGGCCTACATCGGCGTTGTGCTCATCTGGTCCACGACACCGCTCGCGATCAAGTGGAGCGGCGAGGGCACGGGTTTTCTCTTCGGTGTCTCGGCGCGCATGACCCTCAGTCTGGTGTTGTGCCTTGCCTTGATGGCGATACTGCGTCGTCGGCTGCCATGGCGCCCCGACGCGCTGATGACCTACGGCGCGGCCACGCTGGGGATCTTCGGCGCCATGATGACCGTCTACTGGGGCGCACAGTTCATTGCATCCGGGCTGGTGTCGGTGGTGTTCGGCCTGTCGCCTTTACTGGTCAGCGTGCTCGGCGCACTGTGGCTCGACGAGAAGAACTTCACCATCCTGAAGATCGGCGGCATCCTCGTCGGGATTCTCGGTCTCGCCGTCGTGTTCGAGTCGGAACTGCGCTTGGGTGACGACGGATGGAAGGGCGTACTCGGCGTCATCGCCAGCGTGTCGCTCTACTCGCTCAGCATGGTGCTGGTCAAGCGGATCGACGCCAGGTTGCCGGCACTGACGTCCACGACCGGGGGCCTGCTGTTCTCCTTTCCCCTGTTCGCGGTGACATTCTGGATCGCCGGGGAATCCGTGCCGGTGACAGTGCCCGTGCGTACCGGGTTGTCGATCGCCTATCTGGCGGTTTTCGGTTCCGTGCTGGGATTTATCCTGTTCTATTACATCCTCGTCCGGCTGTCCTCGACATCGGTCGCGCTGATTGCACTGGTCACGCCCGTCCTCGCGGTCCTGCTCGGTGCGGCGCTCAATGGTGAACACCTGCAATCGGGGGTGATGGCGGGATGCGCGATGATCCTGTCCGGACTCCTTTTGCACCAATTGGGCGACAACCGCGCGACGCTAGCGAGGATGCGCCTCCCCGACAGGACGGCCCGGGACGCACCCGAGCGCTGATCGGTCGGCCCCGGTCGCCGACGGTGCGTCTGGCCACGGCGACCGGTCTGCGGCAAGATTCGACAGCCTACAGCTTCTGCACCTCTCCGTCGGTCATACCCTTGAGGTCTTTCTCCAGCACTTCGATTGCGGTAAGCAACGTCCCTGAGACATCCACGAGTTCGCTCAGGTACCCCCTGGCCTCCTCGAGCGCGGCCTCCTTGTGCTTGTTTTTCTTGCCGAACAGCTTCGCGAGTGCGGATCGATCGTCCTCCTGGTGCAACGCCTTGAAGATCTTCATGTACACGCCATGCAGAACCTCGTGTGGTACCTCGATCGCCCTGAACGAGTCCAGCGATCCGAGGCCCTGGCCTTCACCGTAATACCACCGGCCGAATTTACAGTCCGTATGGATCACGGGTAACTTGCTTTCGTCTATGGGCAACCCCGCGACCAGTGCCTGCGCCCTTGCGCGCCACTGCAGATGCGCCGATTTCGCCGCACGGATCCGTTTCATCGCCTCGTCTCTCTGCATCGCTAGCCCCGTTTCTGAGTCGTTTAAGGCGATTGCGGGAAAATGGCATACCCGATCGCGCCGGGTGAGCTGCGAAGCAGTGAGCGGCTTGGGTAGGAAGCCCAAGACCGGTGCCCAAGCAAAGCAGGGACAGCGCCGCGCCGGGATCGTTCGTCATCAAGGCGCGACAACAGGCGCATCGTCGGAACGATGTCAGTGTTGTCGAAACACAAAGGACGGCCGACAAAAACAAGCAGGATGGTATGTCATTCGACAGAATCCGCCGATGTGGCTGCTGGACCACGGCCCGGACGACACAACAGGTTGGATCCAGGTCATGGAACGTATTGTCGCACCAGTCCTGATTTTAGACGGTTCCCGCATTTTCGGGGAAGATTCGGCGATCACCCGTGAAAAACGGGCCTATTCGCGACTGGCTCGGGGCGCACCCCCAGGGGCATGCAAATCACGGTGGCCGGATGTCCTCAGGCCGTTCCTGCCCAGTCGGCGCGAAGATTCGCCCGGTTCAACCGCAACCACTGCAGTGCGACGATCGGCTGGGCCGAGGCGATCAGGCCCGATTCCATCAGGCCGATGGCCTGGCCGGCGCCGACCACCCGGATGCGGATGTCCTCCCCCTCATCGGATTGCCCGTGTATACCGCTCGCCTGACTCGCATCCACCCGCGCGACGTAGAGCGAGACCCGCTCCTTGAAGCCACCCGGCGTGGAGTAGTAGTCGTAGAGATGGTGGAGCGCGACCGGAACGCACCCGGTTTCCTCGCGGGTCTCTCGCATGGCCGCGGTTTCGGCCCGTTCGCCCGGATCGATCAGGCCCGCGACGATCTCAAGCAGCCAGGGGCCCATCGGCCCGTCGATGGCACCGGTTCGGAACTGCTCGATCAGGACGACCTGGTCGGTCGCGGGGTCGTACGGCAACACGGCCACCGCATCGCTTCGCTGGACGAGTTCCCGGACGAGAACCTCACTCTGACCTCCGGCAAACAGGCTGTGACGAAGACGAAGCTTATCGACCCGGAAGAAACCCTGATAACATAGGGTTGTATCGAGAATTTTCCATTTCATTCGCGGATGTTGCCACCGGAAGAGAAATGTCCACCTTCTTCGACGAACTGCAGGCGCTGATTGGAAGACACTGCAAGCACAAAGAGTGCCACTGCGAGATTATCGAGATCCTCGAAGACGGGCCGTCCATCGTGCTCTACAAGCACAGCGAGGCGGAGATCCAGTGCAACTGGTTCGGTGAGGCCCAGCGGCGCGCCCCCGGTACGTACACCATACCCGTGGTCAGCAAGCTGACCGACGATCTCCATCCCGTCATCCAGGCAATCGCAAACGACGACGAACGGAAACGGTTCCGGTCGCTCGCCGGACTCGCTTGAAGGGAACGCCGTTCGCATCCGGCCAGCGCCCGGCTTCACGACGACCTTTTCCAGCGCTCAAGTTCTTCCTCCCCGAGCGGCCTTGCCTCGTCTTCGAGCATGACCGGGATGCCGTCGCGTACCGGATACGCCAGACGCGCGGAACGCGAGATCAGTTCCTGGTTCTTCCTGTCGTAGATCAAGGGCCCCTTGGTGACCGGGCACACCAGGATATCCAGCAGCTTGCTATCCATCGTCATTCCCGTCCATCGTTTCTTCGAGCAATCTCGAAAGCGTTTCGTCCGGGTGAGCTGTCACCGGGACATACCAGTCGTCCTGGCGCGCGAAACCGCGCACCTTCACAGCGTCTTTCTCCGTCATCAATACGGTCCCCTCGCCCGCCGCGACCAGATCATCGGAGGTAAACCGATGGTGGTCCGGGAACGGTCGTTCCTCGACATCCAGCCCCCGCGCGCGCAGGTATTGAAAGAAGCGCGCGGGCCGCCCGATGCCTGCCACCGCGACGACGCGCCGGCCCTCGAATTCGTCGATTGACGCGCGCCTTCGCGGATCCCGAAGGTTCACTGCCTCCTCGCCACCCAACGAGAGCCGGAACTCCCCGGGACGCGGCTCGCCGTTGATCAGGACGATGTCGGCCGACTCCAGCCGCGAAAGTGGCTCTCGCAACGGGCCGGCGGGCAGACAGAAGCCGTTGCCGAAGCGTCTGGCCCCGTCGACCACGACCACCTCCAGGTCGCGCTCGAGACGATAGTGCTGCAAGCCGTCGTCGGAGACAAGCACGTCGCAATCGAACCACTCGATCAGGACCCGCCCCGCCTCGACGCGATCGGCGTAGACGACCACCGGGCGCCCGGTGCGGGAGGCGATCAGGACCGGTTCGTCACCGCAGGCGGCCGGATCGCTTTCCCCGGTCACCACCATCGGTCCGGAACCCCGCACACCGCCGTAACCTCGACTGACGACACCGGGGCGAAATCCCCGCCGGACAAGCCATTCGACGACCCATACCACCAGCGGCGTCTTGCCGGTGCCGCCGACCGAAATATTGCCGATCACGATCACCGGTACGGGTAGTGCATGACCGCCGGTGATGGAATAGTAGTGCCGCCTGAGCCAGACGACGACGCAGAACAGCAGCGTCAGGGGCAGGAGACTCCACGCTACCGGATTTCCCGGGTACCAGAGTCGCGACAGGAAGCGCTGCATGACCCTCCGACCTCAAGCGCTGGCGCCCCGCGGCGCTGCACCGGCATCTGCACGCTCGTGAAGCTGCAGACGATAGAGCCCCGCATAGATTCCGTTTCTGGCCAGCAGCGCCCTGTGCCTGCCGGATTCCACGATACGTCCCCCGTCGAGGACCAGGATCCGGTCTGCGTTCTCGACCGTCGACAGTCGATGCGCGATCACCAGCGTGGTTCGGTTCTGCAGCAGTGTCGAGAGTGCCGCCTGGATATGCCGTTCGGACTCGCTGTCCAGGGAAGAGGTGGCCTCGTCGAGAATGAGTATCGGGGCATCCTTCAACAACGCTCGCGCGATTGACAGGCGCTGCCGCTGACCGCCGGAAAGCAGCACGCCGTTCTCCCCGACCAGGGTGTCGAGTCCGTTGGGCATGCGGTCGATGAACTCGCGCGCGTGTGCGGCCTCGGCCGCCTCCATGATCCGCTCGCGGCTCACCGCTCCCGCCTGACCGTAGGCGATGTTGCGTTCGATCGTGTCGTTGAACAGCACGGTGTCCTGACTGACATAGGTAATCGTCGCGCGCAGGTTCCGCAGACCACAACCCCCGATGTTGGTGCCGTCTACCCGGATTTCACCCCTGGTAGGGTCGTAGAACCTCGGCAGCAGATTCGCCAGGGTCGATTTACCGCTGCCCGAGCGTCCCACGAGGGCGATGGTCTCCCCGGGGTTCGCCTCGAACGAAATGCCCCGCAGGACCTCTACCTGGTCGGGGGCGTAACGGAAGTGCACGTCCAGATAGGAGACCCTTCCCCGGCAGTGGAGAAGGGGATATCCGGTGCTGTCCTCCTCGCGTTCCGAGTCGAGCAGGTCGAAGATGCTCTCGCCGGCCGCAATACCCTGCTGCAGGACCGAATTGACGTCGGCGAGCCGCTTGACCGGTGACATCATCAGCGCCATGGCGACGATGAACGAAACAAACGAGCCCACGGTCACCTGATCGCTCTGGCGCATTGCCATGGAGATGATGACCGCCAGGGCGATACCGACGATGATCTGCATCACCGGGCCGTTGATGGCTGTCGTGGCGGCCATGCGCATGCTCATCCGCCGGTTCTTCTCGATTGCCATTTCGAACTGCGCGGCCTCGTAGTCCTGGCCGCCGAAGATCTTTACCACCCGGTTGCCCTCGATCATCTCCTCGGCGACGTGGCTGACGTCGCCCATCGAGTCCTGAATACCGCGACCGACCTTGCGGAAGATGCGACTGGCGAAGCCGACCAGCGCCGCGACGATGGGAGCGATGAAGAAGAAACCGATCGCCAGTCTCCAGTCGAGATAGAACATCCAGCCCAGCAGCCCCAGCACCGTGAGGCTGTCGCGCACCAGCAGCGTCACGCCGTTGGTCGCGGCCGAGAATACCTGCTCGGTGTTGAACGTGATGCGAGAGATCTGCTGTCCGCTCGAGGTCCTGTCGAAGTAGCTGACGGGCGAGTAGAGGAGCTGGTCGAACATCTCGCTGCGCAGCCGTTTGATCACCGCGCGGCCCACGTAGTGCAGATTGTACATGGAGAGAAAGCCGCCGATGCCCCGCAACAGGAGGACCGCCACGATCCCGAACGGGGCCCAGCGCATGATCTGCGGGTCGCGCTCCACGAAACTGCCGTCGAGCATGGTCTTGATGATGGCCGCGAACCCGGTATCGGTCGCCGCGTACAGCACCATGCCGAGGATCGCCAGTGAGAAACGTTGCTTGTGGCGCAGCGTGTAGCCCAGCAGTCGCCGGTAGACCCCGAGACCACCGGTCTGCATACGCGCCTCGGTCATTGCATCTCCGTGCCGCCCGTGTGCGAGGTGGCGATCGAAAGGCGCTTGAGGCCGATACGCCCGGCCGCATCCATGGCGGTGACCACCGACTGGTGTGGGGTGCGCGCATCGGCGCGGATGATGAGCAGCGGGCTGCGGCGCCCGTCCCTGACCTTGCGCAATGCCGCGACGAGGGTCTCGGGCCGGGTATTGACCACCGGTTGCCCGTTGAGGAAATACCGGCCACCGGCGTCCACGATCAGTTCGATGTTGTCCTCCGGCGTCTCGCCCGGTTCCGCCGAGGCCTCCGGCAGGTCCACCTTGAGTTCAGCGTAACGGTCGAACGTCGTCGTCACCATGAAAAAAATCAGCAGCAGGAAGACCACGTCGATCAACGGCGTCAGATTGACGTGGACCTCCTCGTCGTGCCGCTTGAGAAAGCGCATCAGCGCGCACCCCCGGTCGCCCGTTCCCCATGAATGACCTCCATCAGGCGGATCGCCTCTTCTTCCATGCCAACGACCAGACGGTTGACGCGTCCACGGAAATAGCGGTGGAAGATGAGTGTCGGGATCGCCACCGAGATACCGGCTGCGGTGGTCACCAGCGCCTGCGAGATCCCTCCGGCGAGTTCTCCCGGATCGCCGACGCCGACCGCAGTGATGACGCTGAACACCTTGATCATGCCGATGACCGTGCCGAGCAGGCCGAGCAGCGGTGTGATCGCGGCGATCGTGCCGAGCGTGTTGAGGTATCGCTCCAGACCCTGCGCCACGTGCCGCCCGGTCTCCTCGATGCTCTCCTTCATGACGACGCGCGGGGCGTTGGCGTTCATCAGGCCGGACGCCAGTACGCGACCCAGCGGAGAGGACGCGCGCATCTTCTGGACCCATTGAGAGCTGAGCTGACCCTTTTGCTGCAGTTGCCAGATCTGGTTCACCAGTTTTCGCGGGAGTACCCGTCGCGGGTTCAGCGTCCAGAAACGCTCGATCACAATGGCGAGCGAGATGACCGAGCAGGCGATGATGGGCAGCATGAGCCACCCGCCTGCCATGATGATGTCCAGCACGTCGTTGGTCTCCTCTTCGGTTGTTCTGATGGAGTTGCCGGGTTCGCGTGGCACCGCTCCGATCGGATCGACTGCGCCTCCCTATGGCCCCGAGCGGGACCCGCGGTCATCGATCATATTGTAATCCCGCCCGGCGCATCATGCCCTTACGGCCGCGCTCCCGTTGTAGATAGGCCCTCAGGGGCGGTTGTCCAGTAGCGCCTGGCAACGGATCTCGCGCCCCGTATGACGACCGGCCCCTGTTGCGCACCGACCTCGAGTGTGATGGCGCCCTCGGTCGCGGTGTCGTAGACCCGGATCGCCCTCGACTCGTATCGCTCGATAACCTCTTTTCTGGGGAATCCGAACGTGTTCCGGTAGCCTCGCGACAGCAGTGCGATCCGGGGGTTGACCGCATCCAGAAAACCGGGCGTCGACGAGGTCGCGCTGCCATGATGGGGAATCAACATGACCTCGCTGCCGATGCGCTCCGCCGGCAGCAGAGCGATCATCGCCTCGGCGCCGGCCTCGACGTCGGCGGTCAGCAGCACCGAACCACCCCCGGCGCTGACGCGCAACACGCAGGACCCGTTGTTGCGTACAGCCGGGCTCGCGGCAGGCGGATGCAGAAACTCGAATCGCACGCCGTCCCATTCCCAGCGTTCGCCGTCGATGCAGCGCTCCCCTCGTCCTCCAGGCAGGTCGTCGGGCTCGCCGGCCAGTAAACGTCCCACCGGCACGCCCGCGAGCACGGCCTCCACGCCGCCGGCGTGATCCTTGTCTGCGTGACTCACCACCAGCGTATCGAGTGCGGACACACCACGCGCCTTCAACACGGGAAGGACGACGGCTTCTCCCGCGTTGAAGGTCTCGCTGAAACGCGCGCCGGTATCGAAGACCATCGTGTGCCCGCGCGTCTCCACCAGGACCGCGAGACCCTGCCCCACGTCCATCAGCGTCAACCGGTATTCCCCCTGCGCAGGCCGCGTGACCGGAGACAAGGCCAGAGGCATCAGCAGCGGAATACCGAGCCAGCGCGAGGGCCAGCCGCGAGGCGCGAGCATCCAGGCGACGCCGATCGCGGCCGGCACCAGCGCCCAGGCCGGTGGTGCATGACGCCAGACCGCATGCGGAAGATCTGCGGCGACGGCGAGTATCGCCCAGAGGAGATCCAGACAGAAACTGGCCATTTCGAGCAGCCCCGCAGCGGCCCCGTGCAGAACCGGCAATAGCAACACGGCGACCAGCGTCAGCGGTACGACCATGAATCCGACCAGCGGGATCGCAACGAGATTCGCCAGCGGCGCCACCAGCGACGTGCGTTGGAAGAAGAGCAGGGTCGCCGGCAGCAGGCCCAGGGTCACCACCGCCGTCGCCCCCAGCCATCTGCGCGGACCGCCGGCCGCGTCGGCGCGACCGATGATGGTCCAGGCAATCGTGGCGACGGCGAGGAACGACAGCCAGAAACCGAAAGACAGCACCGCGCAGGGGTCGAGGACCAGCACGATCAACAGCGCGGCGGCCAGCGCGTGCGCCGGGCGCAGGGATCGCCCGGCCAGGGAAGCCCCCATGATCACGGCAACCATGACGAGCGCACGCTGTGTCGGGATGCTGAAACCCGCCAGCAGGGCGTAGCCCAGGGCCACGGCCACAGCCGCGGCGGCGGCCGCCCAAGGGGACGGACGAAAAGAACTCAAGCGTGTGGAAAGACCCCAGAGCCTCAGCACGATCCAGTAGAGGAGTCCGGCGACCAGTCCGATGTGAAGGCCCGATATGGCGAGCAGGTGATTGGTGCCAGTGTCGAGCAGCATCTGCCAGCGCTCGGGCGAGATGGCCGACCGGTCCCCGACCGCCAGCGCCCGCAGCACCCCGACGTTGGCGTCACCCGGCAACGCGGCCTCGATGCGCCCGGAGATCCGTTCCCGCAACCTGGACAGACCGAATCCAGCCCCGGGCGCCAGTTGTACATTTCCCTCCTCATTACGCACATAACCGGTCGCACGGATACCGTTGGCGAACAACCAGCGCTCGTAGTCGAAACCGCCCGGGTTAACGAAACCCCTCGGCCGCTTCAGGCGCACGGTCAGCCGCCAGGACTGTCCCGCCTCGAGCTCGGGCGCGTGGTACCAGTTCAAGCGGGCGATCAGCGGCAACGGTCCCCGCACCGCGTTTCGCGGTTCGACCGATCGGATCTCGAATCGTATCCGGGTCCGACGGTCCATTCGCTGTGGCAGACCCGCGACTACCCCTGTCACGACGACATCGTGTCCCTCCAGTGCGGGACTGACCCCGCTCGCCAGCCGGTCGGCGGCCTGCAGGCCGGCCCAGGAAAACCCGCAGACCAACGCCACGGGAAACACGAGCTTGCGCGATACGAGCAGGAGCCCGGAGGACAGCGGCAGCGCCAGCAGGATCCAGGCAGGCGGCAGTTCCCCCAGGCACTGCAGGGCGAGCACACCCGCAAGGAATCCCAGCGACGCAGCGATCATGGCATTTGCAAGGAAATAATGGATAATCGAACGCGATACGCGGATCTCCCCAGGTTCAGGCAACCCGTATCGGCCGCCCCATGCCCCGAAAACTGATCAAGCGCTACTTCCCGAATCTCGGACGCTTTCGCGAGGACCACACGCTGCGTTCGGTGTTCGGCACGCTGCTTCGCGACCCCAATCTGTGGCACCTCAATCGCCATTCCGTCGCCGGCGCACTCGCGGTTGGCCTGTTCTGCGCTTTCATTCCGTTTCCGGGTCAGATGGTCATCGCGGCAGCGGTCGCCGTGTTCTGGCGGGTCAACCTGCCCATCGCGGTCGTGGCGGTTTGGATCAGCAATCCGATTACCATCCCGCCGATGTTCTTCGCCGCCTACAAGGTCGGCGAGTGGGTCCTGGGACGCGAGCCCGGCCCCTTCGGGCTCGAATTGTCGCTGGAGTGGCTGACCGAGGAATTCCTGGAGGTGTGGCTGCCCCTGGTGATCGGCTGCACGATCATGGGCAGCCTGTGTGCGCTCGCCGGTTATATCCTGGTGAGGGTCTACTGGCGCCTCCAAGTCAAGAAAAGCTGGGAACAACGCAGGCTGCGGCGTGCCACCCGCGCCCCGATGCCCAAGGGTGAAAAGGATATCCCGGGCTGAACGGATCACTTCCCGGCCCGCAAGACACCATCCTCGAGCACATAGACCGCGTCCATTCTCCCGGCCAGCACCATATCGTGCGTGACCACCAGCAGCGAGGTTTCCAGTTCCCGATTGAGTTCGAGCATCTGCTCGAGCACCCGCATCGCGGTGTGCCTGTCGAGATTGCCAGTGGGCTCATCGGCCAGGACGACCTCGGGACGGGTAACCAGCGCACGAGCGATGGCGACCCGCTGGCGTTCCCCCCCGGACAGTTCTCCCGGCTTGTGTAGCGTTCGGTTTCCCAACCCCACCCGCTCCAGCACCTCCGTGGCCCGCTGGGATGCCTCGTGCCGGGAAGATCCGGCAATCATGACCGGCAGCGCGGTGTTTTCCAGCGCCGTAAACTCGGGCAGGAGGTGGTGGAACTGATAGACGAAGCCGAGCCCGGCATTACGCAACCTGCCACGCTCGGCATCCCCGAGGCGATTCATCGCGCGACCGAGGACGGTCACCTCTCCGTTCGACGGTAGGTCCAGCCCCCCGATCAGGTGCAGCAATGTGCTCTTACCGCTTCCCGACGCTCCCACGATGGCGATTCGCTCGCCACGCGCCACCGCCAGATCGATACTCGTGAGCACCTCACAGGCTACCTGCAAATCCGTATAGGTCTTCGCCAATCGTCGACATTCGATCACGACCTCACTGGGTGTTGCCGGTTCACTCATATCGAAGCGCCTCGGCCGGCTGGGTCCGCGATGCCCTCCAGGCGGGATACAGCGTCGCCACGAGGGTGAGCGAGAAGGCCGCGAGCGAGATTCGCAGGACGTCGCCCCACTGCAGGTCCGAAGGTAGCTCGCTGATGTAGTAGACGTCCGGTGGCAGGAACTTCTGGCCCATCATCCCCTCGATCAACGGCACGATGGTCTCCACGTTGAGCGCCAGGGCGACGCCGCCGATCACCCCGAGCAGGGTGCCAACCGCGCCGATCACGAATCCCTGCACGACGAATATCGCCATGACCTTTGCCGGGGTCACCCCAAGGGTTCGAAGGATGGCGATGTCGGCCTGCTTGTCGGTCACCAGCATGACCAGGGTGGAGACGATGTTGAACGCCGCAACCCCTACGATCAGCAGAAGAATGATGAACATCATGGTCTTTTCCGTACGCACCGCGCGGAAGTAGTTCTCGTACTGCTGGGTCCAGTCCCGCACCAAGAACCGACCACCCAGCGCACGCATCAGGTCGCGGGCGATAAACGGGGCGTCGAACATGTCGTCGAGTTTCAGGCGCAGCCCACTGACTTCGTCACCCATGCGAAACAATCGGGCCGCGTCCTCGATGTGAATCAGGGCGACGCCGCTGTCGAATTCCCCCATGCCGACCTCGAATATCCCCTTGACCGTAAAACGTCGCAGCTTGGGGAGAATGCCCGCCGGCGTCACGGTGGTCTGCGGCGTGACGACCACGACCTTGTCGCCGGTCACCACCCCCAGCACACGGGCAAGCTCGATCCCGAGCACGATCCCGTACTCGCCCGGACGCAGGTCAAGCGTCGATCCGCTGACCATGTGATCTTCCACGTCGGACACGGCGGGTTCCGCCTCGGGCAGGATGCCCCGAACGATCGCGCCGCTGACCTCGCGACCGTTGGCGAGCATTGCCTGTCCCTCAACATAGGGCGCCGCACCCGCCACATCGACCAGATCGCCGACCCTGGCGGCCACGCCCTCCCAGTCGGCCAGCCCGCCGCTGAATCCGGTGACGGTCGCGTGCGAGGCCATGCCGAGTATCCGGACCCGGACCTCCTCCTGAAACCCGTTCATGACGGACAGCACCGTGATCAGGACGGTGATGCCCAGCGCCACCCCGAGCATCGAGACCATCGAGATGAACGAAATGAAGTGATTACGCCGCTTGGCGCGCGTGTACCGCAGCCCGATATACAGAGGCAGGGGATGAAACATCCTTTCGTTCCCTACTAGGTGGATCCGGTTTGGAACCGGCAGGCCAGTACGGGTTGCCCCGTATGCAGGCGAAGCGGAACCGGAGTCGAGCGGCGGGTGAGCGCCGCGGCAAAGATTTCAGTGAGACTCGCCGAACCGCAGCCCCCACGACACCCTTTGGCAGCCGGATTCCGCCACCGGTCACTTTTGACGTCCCGCAGGGCCTCGGCCGCGCTAGGATCGAACCGCGATGCCAGCACCGGGGACCACGGTGTCCGTCTCCCACCAGCCCTTTCCCGGCGGTCCCCGGAGTCTGGTGCTATATTCAGAGCGTCAACCGAATCCCAGCGGAGTACAATATGATAGCGGCTTGTGGTCTTGCCATCATCCTGATTGCCGGCGCAATCCCCGTTGGCCCTGCGGCAGCCGACGTTATCAAATATCCGGAGTCGGGCCCCACCGTCGTGCAGTCTGCAGACACACCACGACGCGGGATGAGCAAAGACCAGGTCGAGGTCCGTTTTGGAGCCCCCTCGGTCAGGCAGCCCGCGGTCGGTGACCCGCCAATCTCGAGCTGGGACTACGGCAATTTCACCGTCTACTTCGAGGGCGACACCGTCCTGCATTCCGTATCGAGCGCGAATTAATGCACGCATAACGGCGTCGACGCGACGCCGAGAGGCGGTTCAACGCTGCATTCCCCGCGGTCATCCCCCGGAATTCACACACCCTCCGCCCGGGCGAGGAGACTCGTTTTGCGACACCCGGCCTGGCGTCAGGGCGCTCTCCCGGCACCCGGTCATTGCGGCCCCGCCACCAGCAATCGACGCCGTGCCAATGCCCCGGCGCGAAGAAATCTTGACCGCGCAGATCCCCCGGTCAGCGGCCTTTATGCCCGGGCACCCATGACGTAGAATCCGCGACGTTCTTCGCGAGGCCCTTCCGCGCGCGAAATCGAACGGAATGGAAGCGACTCCGCGGACCGACCCGGAATCGCCACCGATCAGTCATGGAGTATCTCGATGCATCTCCTTACCGGGATTCTAACCCTGTCGTTCGCCTCCGGACTGCTATCCGTGGGCGTGGCGGCAGAGCAGAAGGCGGCCGGCCTGACCGTCAAGATCACACCCGAGCTCGATTCGGTAAAGGTCGACGGTGGTGTCATCGTTAGAGAACAGGACACGAAACACACCGTCGACCCGGCCTTCGCCAAGACCTCCCGCCCCTGCCCGCCCTTCTGTATACAACCGATGACGCTCGCTCCGGGCGTCGAGACTATTGGCGAACTCGAACTGATCGACTATGTGCGGCGCAGGTCCGAAGGGGAGGAAGACATCCTGATCGTCGACTCGAGAACGCCAGACTGGGTCGCACGGGGGACGATTCCCGGCGCGGTCAATATCCCCTGGACGAAGCTCAGCCCGTCGCAGGGCGCGAGCCCATTCGAGATCGAGGCTATCCTGAGCGACACCTTCAACGTCCAGGAATCCGAGGGGCTTTGGGACTTTCGCGACGCAAAGACCCTGGTGCTGTTCTGCAACGGCATGTGGTGCGGGCAATCCCCGACGAATATCCGTAGCCTGCTGCGCTTCGGTTATCCCGCCCACAAGATCAAATGGTATCGGGGTGGCATGCAGGCGTGGGAGATCCTCGGTTTCAGTAAGTCAGAACCCCATTAGAAGATTTGTGGAGTCCCCGCCGCAGGTCCCGAAGCCGGCCGGCACCCCGCACGACGTCAACCACCCGAAAATCCCGCAGTCAGCATGAACGACGCACCCATCACCAGGCCCCCGCTACCCAATCGCGAGAAGCCGCGCATCGAGTGGGGACGACTCTATGGCTGCAGCGCGGGACTGGCCATCGCAGGCGCGCTCCGACAGCACAAGGGCGTGGTGCTGATCGTCACGCCGGACATGTCCTCGGCCTCGCGGCTGGAACACGAGATCCGGTTCTTCAACCGGGCGATCGCCGATGACGTCCTGCTGTTCCCGGACTGGGAGACCCTCCCCTATGACGTCTTCTCGCCACACGAGGACATCATCTCCCGGCGGCTGGAGACCCTAAGCCGCCTGCCCTCGCTGCGTCGCGGCGTCATTATCGTTCCGGCCATCACGCTGATGCAGCGGCTGGCCCCGCGCGGCTGGCTGGAACAGTCCTCCCTGGTCCTCTCGGTCGGCGAGAACCTGGACCGCGACGCCCTGCGTCGACGCCTGGAGGAGGCGGGCAACGTCTGCGTCTCTCAGGTCATGTCGCACGGGGAGTACGCGGTACGCGGTTCGATCATCGACATCTTCCCCATGGGTGGCGACCGGCCATTCCGCATCGACCTGCTCGACGAGGAGATCGAATCGATTCGCATCTTCGATCCCGAGAGACAGACCTCGATCCGCAAGACCGACCATATCCGAATGCTGCCGGCGCGCGAATTCCCGACCGGTGAGGAGGGCATCAAGCGGTTCCGGCGCAATCACCGCTCCGAGTTCGAGGGTGATCCGACCCGAAGCAGGATCTACACCGACGTCAGCGCCAATGTCATGCCGCCCGGGATCGAGTACTACCTGCCGCTGTTCTTCGAGGAGACCGGCACCCTGTTCGACTACCTGCCCGAACGGACGCTGCTGATCCGCGACGTCGAGGTCGGTGCGGCGGCCGAAGGGATCGAGAGGGACTGCCTCGATCGCTACGAATCCCGGCGCCACGACCGTGAGCGTCCGCTACTGCCCCCGGAGCGCCTGTTTCTCAGTGCCGATGAACTGGCGCAGGCGATGGCGCCCCTGCCGACCGTCGTCCTGCATTGCCTCGAGATTGCTCCCGGGGCATCCATCAGGGCCTGCAATTTCCCGGTTCAGCGACTTCCAACCCTCGCCCTCAACGCCCGTTCGGAGGATCCCGGCGCCGCACTTCGGTCCTTTCTCGCCGACGGATCGGAGCGAATCCTGTTCGCCGCCGAGTCAGCGGGTCGCCGGGAGGCGCTGCTCGACGTCCTCAAGGGCCTCGATCTGCACCCGGCCGTGGTCGACGGCTGGCAGGGATTCCAGGAGAGCGCCGATCCGCTGTGCATCGCCGTGGCCCCCGTCGACGAGGGAATGCGGCTGCGCGACCCGGACATCGCCATCGTCCCGGAACACCTGCTGTTTGGCGAGCGTGTACGCCAGCGCAGACGGCGCAAGCCGGCCACACCCGACTCGCTGGCTGCCATCCGCAACCTCGACGACCTGCACACCGGTGCCCCAGTGGTACACGAGGAGCACGGTGTCGGACGCTACCTCGGACTCCAGAAACTGGACGTGGGCGGTGCGGAGGCGGAATACCTGACCCTGGAATACGCCGGCGGCGACAAGCTGTATGTGCCGGTCTCCAGCCTGCACAAGGTCGGCCGTTACACGGGCGCCGAACCGGAATCCGCACCCCTACACCGCCTGGGCAGCGACCAGTGGCAGAACGTCAAGCGAAAGGCCGCCGAAAAGGCCCGCGACGTCGCCGCCGAACTACTGGACGTTCATGCCAGGCGCGCCGCGAGGCAGGGCGTGGCCTTCACCATCGACGATCACGACTACCATGCCTTCGAGGCTGCCTTTTCCTTCGAGGAAACCCCCGATCAGGAAACGGCCATCGCCGATGTGCTGCGCGACATGGCCGCGGCGCGCCCGATGGACCGAGTGGTCTGCGGCGACGTCGGATTCGGCAAGACAGAGGTCGCGATGCGCGCGGCGTTCGTCGCGGTCAACAACGCCCGGCAGGTGGCCGTGCTGGTGCCGACCACGCTGCTCGCCCAGCAGCACACCCAGAACTTCCGGGACCGGTTCGCCGACTGGCCGGTGAGGATCGAGGCACTGTCCCGCTTCACCGGTGCGAAACAGCAGAAAAGCGCGCTGGAGGGGATCGCCAGCGGTGGGGTCGACATCGTCATCGGCACCCACAAGCTGCTGCAGAAAGGCGTCGAGTTCAAGCGCCTGGGTCTGGTCATCGTGGACGAGGAACATCGCTTCGGGGTCCGCCACAAGGAACGTCTCAAGGCGTTGCGCGCAGAGGTCGATCTGTTGACCCTGACGGCCACGCCCATCCCGCGGACACTGAACATGTCCTTGAGCGGGCTGCGCGACCTTTCGATCATCGCGACCCCACCCGTGCAGCGGCACGCGATCAAGACCTTCGTCTCGCAGTGGGACAACATCACCATCCGCGAGGCCGCACAACGCGAGTTGAAGCGTGGCGGACAGATTTACTTCCTGCACAACGAGGTACGGTCGATCGACAGGACCGCCGCGCAACTCGCCGAGTTGTTACCCGATGCGCGCATCGAGGTGGCGCATGGCCAGATGCCCGAACGCGATCTCGAACAGGTGATGCTCGACTTCTACCACCAGCGGTTCAACGTGCTGGTCTGCACCACCATCATCGAAAGCGGTATCGACGTTCCCAGCGCCAACACGATTGTCATCAACCGCGCCGACAAGCTCGGACTGTCGCAGTTGCACCAGTTGCGGGGCCGGGTCGGTCGTTCGCATCACCGCGCCTATGCCTATCTGATCGCCCCACCGAAGGGTGCGATGACCGCCGACGCCTGGAAGCGTATCCAGGCGATCGAGGCGCTGGAGGACCTCGGGGTGGGATTCACGCTGGCAACCCACGACCTGGAGATCCGTGGCGCCGGCGAACTGCTGGGCGACGAACAGAGCGGCCAGATCCACGAGGTCGGCTTCTCGCTCTACAATGACCTGCTGGACCGGGCCGTCAAGGCCCTGCGCAGCGGCGAGGTCCCCGACCCCGAGGCGCCGCTCGATCACGGCTCGGAGGTGGATCTGGGGGTCACGGCGCTTTTGCCCGACGACTACGTCCCCGACGTACACACCCGGCTCATCCTGTACAAACGTATCGCCGGCGCGGAGAATGAAGCGGCGTTGCGAGAACTGCAGGTGGAGATGATCGACCGTTTCGGGCTGCTGCCGGAACACGCCCGCAACCTGTTCGAGACCACACGGCTGAAGCTTCGCATCGCGCACCTGGGGATCCGCAGCGTGGATGCCGGCGCCGAGGGGGGGCGCCTGCGCTTCGACCCCGATCCAAGTATCGACCCGGCCCGGCTGGTGGATCTGATTCAGCAGCGCCCCGGAGAATTTCGTCTGGACGGAAGCGACCGCCTGTCGTTCTTCCGCGATATGCCGGGGATCGAGGAGCGGGTGCGGGCCATCCAGGAACTCATCGAGACCCTTGCACACAAGAAGGCCGCCTGACATGCGTCAACCACCGCACGCGCCGGGAATCGTTACCTGCCTGCTGATCGCACTGCTGACCACGATGCCCGTGCCGAGTGTTTATGGCGCCGGTCCCGACTACCAGGTCGATCTGGTCGTGTTCACCTTCGCCAATCCGCACGACGACGAACGGATGGTCTCTACGCCGGATACGCCCGACACCGCAGGTGCGATCCGCCTCGAGGAGCGGCGATTGCCGGAAGGTTTCGAAGCCGTCCCTTCCTCTGACAGTGCGATCGCGGACGTGGTGGCGACGATCAAGCGATCGTCTCGCTACCGGTTGCTGGGTCACTTCATCTGGCGACAGCCGGGAATGGATCGCGACACAGCTCCGCCTGTCCGCGTGCACGGCGGCAACGACTATACCGAGGCGGTCCGCCGCCAGTACCTCGCCCTTCCCCTCGACCATCCGATGGGAGACACGCGCATCTCCAGGGATACGGTGTTCGAGCAATTCGACGGTACGGTGACATTGGGAAAGGGGCGCTATCTGCACATCGATACCGACCTGGTCTACCGCCAGCCCGAAATCGTTTCTGTACACGATGCCGCGACCGGCGCTCAGACGAGCCGAAAGGAATTGCATCAGTACCCCGTTCGGAGCCACCGGCGTATGCGCAGCGGCGAACTCCACTACATCGACCACCCGCTGCTCGGCATCCTCGTCATGGTCACCCGGCTTCAAGGCGCCTCGACACCACCCGAACCCGAGACAGAGCCTGAGCCCGAGGAGAGCGACGGCCAACCGGCGTCGCCCGCCAACTAGACGGCAAGCAGTGCACCGATCAGCCGGCCGACATCCGCCATCCCGTTGACCAGTGTGGCGCGGATATCGTCCATAGTGATCATACCCGGCCCCAGCCCAGCCGCGGCATTCGCGCAGACCGCGCAAGTCGCATAGCAGAGCTCAAGCTCACGCGCCAGACATGCCTCGGGCATGCCGGTCATACCCACGATGTGGCAGCCATCGCGCTGCAGCCTTCTGACCTCTGCGGCGGTCTCGAGACGCGGGCCCTGAACCGCCGCATAGGTGCCTGCCGGTGTCACCTCGATTCCGGCCCGGGTCGCGGCCAGCAGCATTTCGCCGCGCAGCTTCTCGCAATAGGGCTGCGTAAAATCGATGTGCACCACCTCTCCGTGCGAAGGATCGAAAAAGGTCGTGTCGCGGTTCCAGGTGTAGTCGATGATCTGGTCTGGTATACAGATCGTCCCCGGGGCGATCAGGGCATCGATCCCGCCGACGGCCGCCACAGCCATCACACGGTTAGAGGCATGTTCGCGGAGCGCCCAGATATTGGCCCGGTAGTTGACCCGATGGGGTGCGATGGCGTGGCCCTCGCCGTGCCGGGAAAGGAACGTCACCGGGCGTTCGTGCAGCGTCCCGTGCACGAGCGGGCCCGAAGGTGGCCCCCAAGGTGTCTCCACGACCTGCCGCTCCGTGACCTCAAGCCCCGGCAACGTCTCGAGCCCGGTGCCGCCGATAACGGCGAGATCCGAACGGGTCATTCGTGTTCCCCGCTTTCAGCTTCTATTGGTGGATTACGCTGCGCTCATCCACCCTACATACTGGTGAACGGCGTTTCACTTGTCCACCCTACCTGTTTCTGCCTGCTTCAAAAATTTGTATCGACTCTTCAATTGCTTGTCGTCCGTAGGGTGGACAAGCAGCAGCGCAGTCCACCGACAGCCCAGCCAATCTCCCCATCGCTGCTTCAGGACGCGCCTAGCGCATAGATCTCCGGCAGGTTGCGCAGACCCTCGGCATAGTCCATGCCGAAACCGAATACATAACGGTCCCCGACCTCGAGACCGACGTAGTCCGCCTCTATTGGCCGTTTGCGGCCCGCGACCCGTTTGTCCAGGAGCACGGCGGTCTTCACGAGGTCCGCCCCCTGGGAGGCGCATCGCGCCACGATGGCCGCCAGGGTGTGTCCCTCGTCGAGGATGTCGTCCACGACCAGTACCACGCGTCCGGAAAGGTCCTCCGGCGGCGGGCGTTTCCAGTGGAGTTCCCCGCCGGACGTACGACCACGGTAGCGGCTCACGTGGATATAGTCCTGCACCACGGGGAACCCCAGCCGCGGCAGGATCCCGGCGGTCGTCATCAGGCCGCCGTGCATGACGCACAATACCAGGACTTCCCGATCCTTCAGGTCCTGACGGATACGTCTGGCCATCGCGTCCAGCGCCGCATCGATGGCCCCCGCATCGAAAAGCCGCTCCGCGTCTTCGAGGATGCGCTCCATCTCGTGTCTCGAAGGCCCGGTCATGTTCATTTGGGTTCTTCTCCTGATCCGGAAAAGGACGGAACCGGATTCCTGGGATCACACATTCAACTCGTACCCCGGCGAATCTTTGAGGCTCGCGGCCAGCGCCACCGCCTCGCGCCATCGCGCCCCCTCGGGCCCGGTCACCTCGCCGTCGCCGCCGTGGGCGTGCATGCGGGCCAGGCGCACCAGCGAAGCCGGGCTCTCGTATCCTTCCAGGGACTCGACGGTTTCCCGCGCGCCTTGCGGATGATTGCATACCAGCACCATGTCGCACCCGGCCTCCAGCGCCTTGCGCGCCCGTGCCGGCAGGTCTCCAGCCACGTGCGCGGCCTCCATGCTCAGGTCATCGCTGAAGATCGCTCCCTGGAATCCGAGCTGTCCCCTCAGGACGCCCTGCAGCCAGAACGGGGAGAAGCCCGCCGGCCGCGGATCGGCTGACGGGTAGATGACGTGCGCCGGCATCATACCGGCGAGCCCGTAGTGGATCATGCGCTCGAACGGAAGCACGTCGCTGCCCATGACATCCGCCAGTGGCCGCCGGTCCACGGGCATGGCGATATGAGAGTCCTCCTTCACCGAGCCGTGCCCCGGAAAGTGCTTGCCCACGGCCGCCATGCCGGCATCCCGCATGCCGACCATCGTGTGGTGAGCGAGGTCCGCCACAACCTCCGGCCCACGATGGTAGGCACGATCGCCGATGACGTCACCGAGCCCGTGCCCCAGATCCAGCACGGGGGTGAAGCTGAAGTCGATCCCGACCGCGCGCAGCTCCGCCGCCATCAGCCAACCCAACAGTCTGGCCGAGGATCTCGCGTGGCCTGGATCGCTCGCGTACAGATCCCCGATCGAGCGCGCCGGGGGCAGGCATGTGAATCCCTCCCTGAAACGCTGCACCCGGCCACCTTCATGATCGACCGCGACCAGCAGCCGCGGGTGACGCAGTGCGTGAATTGACGCTACCAGCACGCGCAGTTGAGGGATCGACTCGAAGTTCCGCGTGAACAGGATGACCCCACCCACCATCGGGTGGCGGAGCAGCGATTCTTCCGGGCCGGAGAGGACGGTCCCCTCCAGATCGACCATGACGGGGCCGAGTGACATGACTGGATTCCCGTGTCGCGAGGTGGTCGCCGGAGGCGCCCCTACCCGCAATCAGTAGTGGATCAGTGAGTGGACGCGACGGCCCGCCAACCGCTCGCGCCCGCCGAGGGCATCGAGTTCGACGACGAAGGCGCAGGCCGAGACCTCGGCGCCCAGCGACTCGACCAGCTTGCAACTGGCCTCCGCCGTACCGCCCGTGGCCAGCAGATCGTCGACCAGCAGGACGCGCTCGCCCGACTTCAGCGCATCGACGTGGACCTCCAGGGTTGCGGATCCGTATTCCAGGTCATAGGAGGCGCTCTGCACGTCATAGGGCAACTTGCCCGGCTTGCGCAGGGGAACGAATCCGACGCCGAGTTCCCACGCTACCAGACTACCGAAGATAAACCCCCTGGCCTCCATCCCGGCGACCGCCGTAATCGGCTCGCCCAGAAACGGATGCAGCAACTGGTGCACCGCGAGCCGCAGTGTGGAAGGGTCCTTGACCATGGGGGTGATGTCGCGAAACACGATGCCTGGACCCGGGAAATCGGGGATGTCGCGGATGTTCGCCTTGAGTCTGTCCATGTCGCTCGGTGCGCGAGTGGGGCTGGCGGCTGAGTGTAGCGAAACCCTCCGTCCCGCGGTAGCCCGGCAACCGGATCCGAAAGTCCGCCGCCAAGGCGTTCGAGAGGACGTTGCGGTGCACCGTGCTGGTGGGCGACAATGCCGGATGCTCGCAAGCCTCGTAGCCTCATGAGCAGAAAAGACTGACAGATCAAGACAGATACAGATAAGGACGAGCGACATGACAACACCGCTGAGAGTCGCCATTACCGGCGCCGCCGGCAACATTGGATACGCCCTTGCCTTCCGCGCCGCCGCGGGAGACCTGTTCGGTTACGATCAACCCGTCATCCTGCAAATGATCGAGATCGAGCCCGCCCTCGGCGCGTTGAGCGGCGTCGCAATGGAACTGGCGGACTGCGCCTTCCCGCTGCTGGCGGGCGTTACGGTCACGGCCGATCTCAGCGAGGGCATGGGTGATGTCACTCACGTCTTCCTGGTCGGCGCTCGACCGCGAGGGGCGGGCATGGAGCGCGCCGACCTGATCGGGGCGAACGCGCGGATCTTCGGGCCGCAGGGAAAGGCGATCAACGACAACGCCACTCGCGACGTTCGGGTACAGGTCGTCGGCAATCCCGCCAATACCAACGCATTGATCGCGCTGTCCAACGCACCGGATCTCGATCCATCGCAGTTCAGCGCCATGACCCGCCTCGACCACAATCGCGCGATTGCCCAGGTCGCCTCGCATAGCGGTACAGCGGTCAGCGATGTCCGGCGGATGACGATCTGGGGCAACCACTCCGCCACTCAATACCCGGACGTCAGCCACTGCACCATCTCCGGACGCCCTGCCATCGAGCAACTGGACGCCTCGTGGGTCCGCGACACCTTCATACCGACGGTGCAGAAACGCGGGGCGGCGGTTATCAAGGCAAGGGGTGCCTCATCGGCGGCATCGGCCGCATCGGCCGCGCTCGACCAGATGAGAACCTGGCACCAGGGAACGGAAACCGCGGACTGGACCAGCATGGCGGTGCCGTCGGACGGCAGTTACGGTATCCGTGAAGGGGTGGTGTATTCCTACCCCGTGACCTGCCATGACGGACGCTACGAGATCGTCCAGGACCTGGAAATCGACGACTTCAGCCGCGGGCGCATGAATGCAAGCGACGCGGAACTTCGCGAGGAGCGAGACGCCGTCAGCGATTTGCTCTGATATCGGGGTCGGGAAACCCGGCTCGGAACAAACCCCTTGCGCCGCTTATGCGCAACCCGCGCGAGCGGTGTCGTCGACGAGTTCAGCCGCCTCCCGTATGAGGTCGGCCCTTGCAGCCCCTGCCCGCGCCCCTTCACCTAGGGTCCGTCGCCACCGTTTCGCTCCCGGCAGACCCTGGTAGAACCCCATCAGGTGCCGCGTCACCAGATTCAATGATACGCCATTGGCGAGTTGCTGCTCGACGTACGGAAGATAGCGTGCCAGCACCTCGCCACGTGTCGGGGGCGAGTCCTCTGCGCCATAGATCTGCCGGTCTACGTCCACCAGCAACCAGGGATTGCCATAGGCCTCGCGTCCCAGCATCGCGCCGTCGACGTGTTCGAGATGCGCGCGCGCCGCCTCGACGGTCGTAATCCCGCCGTTGACGATGATTTCCAGCGTCGGAAGGTCCCGTTTCAGGCGATACACCGTGTCGTAGCGCAGCGGCGGCACACTGCGGTTCTGCTTCGGATTGAGCCCCCGCAGCCAGGCCTTGCGGGCGTGTACGATAAAGGCCGAACAACCCGCCTCCGCCACGCGCCCCACGAAGTCGCACAGCTCGTCATAGGAACCCCGATCGTCGATCCCGAGGCGCGTCTTGACCGTCACGGGGAGGTCACAGGCATCCGCCATCGCCGCGACGCAGTCCGCCACCAGTGCCGGTTCGGCCATCAGACAGGCCCCGAAGCGCCCGTCACGCACCCGCGGGCTGGGACAACCCACGTTCAGGTTGACCTCGTCGTAGCCGGCCTCCTGCGCCATCCGCGAACCGGCGGCAAGTTCGACCGGCTCGCTGCCACCGAGCTGCAATGCCAGCGGCCGCTCCAGAGGGTGAAACCACAGCGCCCGTTCCGCCTGACCGTGTATCAGCGCGGGCACCGCCACCATCTCCGTATAGAGCATGGCGCAGCGCGTGATCAGGCGCGCGAGATACCGGAAATGCCGGTCTGTGCGCTCCATCATGGGCGCCACGCAAAATTTTCTATTTAATATTTTCACTGAGTTAAACATATTTCTATGAGTAACTTATAACTTTCTTCCCGATATGCGCCCGTCTGGATCCCTCCAATAACCGGGATTGATCCCACATCTCTTACCCGGGTACGCACACGCGATCGTGCACCGTCGGAACCGGTTTCGGGTCAATCTTGCCGTTGGTTGAGTTCTCATGGCGCGATCACCATACTATGCACAGGTTCGGCACATAAGGCGATTGCCGGAAAATGACATACCAGATCGCGCCGGATTTTCGTTCGTCATCAAGACGCAACAACAGGCGCATAGTCGAACTATGTCACTGTTGTTGCAACACAGAGGACGGACGAAAAGACAAGCAGGATGGTATG
>JAJDOJ010000185.1 GCA_022340215.1 Gammaproteobacteria bacterium | reverse complement strand
GGTGTTCAAGCTGCGACGGGACGCCTCGGCAGTGCTCTCCTCGGGTATTTCCATCTGTGGTGTGTCGGCCGCCATTGCGACCGCCGGTGCCATCCGTGCCCGGCCCGTCCTGCCGATCGCCGTTTCCATGCTCATCGTGGTATTCGCCATGTTCGAGTTGGTGGTGCTGCCGACCGCATATTCCACAATTGCCCCTGATCAGCCCATCGTAAACGGCGCGGCCATGGGCATGACGGTCAAGACCGACGGGGCCGATGCCGCGGCCGGTGCGATCCTGGACGAGCTCATGGTGGCCAACCACTACCGGGCAACCGGTGTGCAGTGGGAACCGGATTGGATCCTGAGCGCAGCCGTTCTCACCAAGATCTGGATCGACGTCTTCATCGGTGTCTGGGCGTTTATCCTGGCCCTCATCTGGGTCTACAAGGTGGACCGCAAGCCCGGCGAGGAACATGTCGGTGCGTCGGAGATCTGGTTCCGTTTCCCGAAGTTCGTGATCGGGTATTTTATCGCGTGGTTTACCTACGTGGGCATCGCGGTCTGGTTACCGGAGGCGATCAAGGCGGCATCGGTCGGCGCGAATATTGTGCAGAGCCCCATGCGTGGGATGATGTTCATGCTCACCTTTGTTGCCATTGGCGTGATAACCGATTTCAGTAAGCTGAAGGGTATGGGCAGGCTAGCCGTGCTATATGCCATCGCGCTTTTCGCCATCATCGCCCCGATTGCCTATATGGTGGCCTACATCTTCCACCATGGCATGATGCCACCAGTGCTGGCAGGCTCTTAACCTCGGTATGATTGATTAAGACCGCAGCGATGCGGTCTTTTTTTTTGGCTCATGGGGCCAATCAATGTAAACAACAATTGGGTTTTGTCCGTAGGCTGCGTTCTACGCACATCTACAGTGCCTGGGGCTACCCGCCTCGGTGCGCGAAGCGCAGCCCATCACCCGATGGTGTACGCTCCGCAGGTTTCGCCTCATACGGCTTCTCTTGCTCTCCTTCGGCGAGTTGCTGTGCCGGCGCTCCTGCCGGTCCGGCGGTGCTCCCCATCCTGATGCCGGGGTGGGGGGCGGGGAGAAACGGTGCGAAAGGCTGAGTGAGTGGGCGTTCGGAGCGTCCGTGCTTCTTGGTGGGGGACTATGGAGTTTAAGGCGATTGCCGGAAAACGACATACCGGAATGCGCCGGATTTTCGTTTGTATTCAAGGCGTGTCAGGCGGCGCATAGCAGGGCTATGTGATGAGGCTGGCACAACGCAGAACACGGACGACAAAGACAAGCGGGCGGGTATGTCATTCGGCAAGAATTCGCCTAAGAGAAACATTCTGGCGCAGGTCACAGTCCCTTGCCGACAAGAGGCTACGAAAGCATTACCTGGAAAGCTGTAAACCCCCCCACTCACTGATACCGCCCGTTCCCTCCTCCCGCCCACAGGCCGGGAGGAGGGAACGGGGACATTGGTACGCGATCGTCCCGTCTGGGCCGGGCCCCGTTACTGCTTGGCGGCCTCGGACTGGTAGTAATCCATCAGAATATGGGCTACCTCCGGTCGGCTGAACTCCGGCGGCAGGTCTTCCCCACGCGACAGCATCTCGCGGACCTTGGTGCCGGATAGAAACACCCAGTCCTCCCTGGTGTGGTCCGGCGCGTCGCTCATCATGATTACCTTGTTGAGCTTCTTGGAGTAGGCCGTGTGGTCGGCCTTGAAGATCTGGATCTCCAGGGCGCCTTCCGGCACCTCGTTGTCGAAGATGGTCTGGGCGTCGAAGGCGCCGTAGTAGTCGCCCACGCCGGCATGGTCACGACCGACGATCAAGTGAGTGGCGCCCATGTTCTGGCGGAATATCGCGTGGAGCACGGCCTCACGGGGACCGGCATACAGCATATCGAACCCGTAGCCGGTAATCATGGCACTGTTCGGCGGGAAGTAGAGCTCCACCATCTTGCGGATGGAGGCGTCGCGTACAGGCGCAGGGATGTCGCCAGGCTTGAGTTTGCCGAGCAGCATGTGGATCACCACACCATCGGCGTTGACCGCCTCCATGGCCATCTTGCACAGCTCTTCGTGGGCACGGTGCATGGGGTTGCGGGTCTGGAAGGCCACGACCTTCTGCCAGCCGTGCTCCAAGATCTCCTCACGGATCTCCACGGCGGTGCGGAAGGTATCCGGGAAGTCCTCCTGGAAGTAGCTGAAGCTCAACACCTGGATGGGGCCGGAGATCACGTACTTACCCTGGGACATGAAGGCCTTGACGCCAGGGTGATCCTCGTCGAGGGTGCCGTAGACCTTCTCGGCGATGAACCTCAGCTCATCCTCGGTCAGTTCCTCGATGGCCTCCACCTCCTGGATGGCAAGCACCGGGTGGCCCTCCATATTGGGGTCGCGCAGAGCAATCTTGGGGTGGTCTTCGATGGGCGAGATGTCATGGGTCATGTTCAGGATCGGGGTGGGCCAGAACAGCCCGCTCGTGGTGTGCATGTTCTCGGCCACGCCCAGGGTATCAGCCTTGTTCATGTATCCGGTCAATGGGTTGAAGTAGCCCCCGCCGAGCATCACGGCGTTGGCGGCGGTGGCCGAGGTCACCAGCAGGGACGGCAGTTCCCCCGCCATTTGCTTGAGGGCGTCGTGCTTGTCAGCATCGTAGACGAACAGGGGATTAAGGGTGTCGGATCCATGGGGCTTTATCATTTGCCTGCGCTCCTCATCTGGCTTCTTAGTTAGTCGTTCCCAGCGGGAAACTCGGGAAACTCAAGAAATCACAAACCCGCTGTCCGTGTCGATAATTCCGGATCGCATATGGTGTCATAACTTTCAGGCTGAAGCTACAGCCTTCAGGCTCATGAGTCATAACGGAAGGGGCTTCTTCTTTGGTTTCGAGTTGATTCAAATCAAAAACTCGCGCCTCGCTGTCCTGTACACTGGATTTCGTGCACTTTACCGACCTCCTTAAACGGTGGTCAGTGTCAAGTTCCCATGGTGACGGGGAGTTGAGTGTCAATGATCGACATGTTCTTCCTGGCAGGCGGATCCGCGAGGGGCCACGGCCTATAGCGGACTCGGCTCCGGGCGTTTCGTTGATGCATCCCTGAATGCCTGATCGTGATGTCCGCCCGGTGTTTAGCAACAAGAAGATTGCAAGGAGGCGCGCACTGCCACTGAGACCACCCCGACGCCCTGTTGATAGGTCGTCTGCGAGTGGCGAAAATCACCGAGGGGGGTGGGTGCGGAATCCAAACGTACCAACACGACGCAGAACCAAGCAGTAAGGTAACATTAGAGGGACTGCTGCGATCTCCGATCTACCAGCACGCATCAGTAGTTGAATGCGAAACTCGAATACGTGCGTAACTAACCAAACCTAACGAACAGTGAGGAGACTGAACCGATGCCTAGCTTCGTGAACCCAGAAAAATGCGACGGCTGCAAAGGGCTGGATAAGACGGCGTGCCAATATATCTGCCCCAACGACCTTATGGTGCTCAACCGCGACACCATGAAGGCGTATAACCAGGAAGCGGAGATGTGTTGGGAATGCTATAGCTGCGTGAAAATCTGCCCCACCCAGGCCATCGAGATTCGCGGCTATGCGGACTTCGTGCCGTTGGGTGCCCAGGTCACACCCATACGCGGCAGTGACACCATCACGTGGACCGTCAAATTCCGCAACCAGACCATAAAGCGCTTCAAGTTCCCCATTCGTACCACGCCCGAGGGGTCCGCGGTGCCGGACGGTGGTTTCGAAACGGGTTCGGACGACCTCGCGAGCCCTTATCTTTTCACCGAACCGGCATCGAGCGGGCTCTCCGAGCTCCCGACCATCAAGCACTGAGGAGGAGGTACGACAATGGAAGATTTCGAAACGGTTGAGGTCAAGACCGATGTCCTGATCGTTGGAGGGGGCATGGCGGCCTGTGGGGCCGCCGTAGAGGCCGCCTACTGGGCGAAGAAACACAATCTCCAGGTGACCATGGTGGACAAGGCGGCCGTGGATCGAAGCGGCGCCGTGGCCATGGGGTTGTCCGCCATCAATCAATACGTGGGCCTCAAGGATGGGAAGAATACCCTCAAGGATTACGTGGACTATGTACGCAACGACCTCATGGGGATCACCCGGGAAGACCTGGTAGCCGATATCGCCCGGCACGTGGATTCCTCGGTACACCTGTTCGAGAAATGGGGCCTTCCCATCTGGACGGATGAGGACGGCAATTACGTCCATGAGGGCCGTTGGCAGCTGATGATCAACGGCGAATCATACAAGGTTGTCGTGGCGGAGGCGGCCAAAAATGCCATCGGCCACGAGAATATCTACGAGCGTGTGTTCATCGTGGGCCCCCTCATGGACGACGGCAAGATTGCCGGCGCTGTGGGGTTCAGCGTGCGCGAGAACAAGTTCTACGTCTTCAAGGCAAAGGCCGTCCTGGTGGCCATGGGCGGCGCGGTGCACGTGTTCAAGCCACGGTCCTCGGGTGAGGGCCTGGGCCGCGCCTGGTATCCGCCCTGGAATTCCGGCTCCAGCGCCTATTTCACCCTCAAGGCCGGGGCAGAGATGACCTGTCAGGAAGTCCGTTTCATACCGGTCCGATTCAAGGATGCCTATGGCCCGGTCGGGGCCTGGTTCCTGCTCTTCAAGTCCCGCGCAACCAATGCGTTGGGTGAGGAGTATATGCAGACCCGGCGCTCGGAGTTGCAGAACTGGATGCCCTATGGCGGTGTCAAGCCAATCCCTGCCAATCTGCGCAACTGGTTGGGGATGCTGGACGTAAAGGACGGCAAAGGCCCTATCTACATGCGCACCGAAGAGGCTATCAAGAAGCTTTCCGACGAGGTTACCGACCCCAAAGAACGCAAGAAAAAGCTCAAGGAACTGGAGTCCGAGGCCTGGGAAGACTTCCTGGACATGACCGTGTCTCAAGCCGTCCTGTGGGCCGCGACCAACTTGGTACCGGAAGAAAAACCCTCGGAGATCGCAGCGGCCGAGCCTTACTTTATCGGTTCCCATTCGGGTGCCTCCGGCGCTTGGGTGAGCGGGCCAGAGGATCTGGCGCCGCCCGAGTATCACTGGGGGTATAGCTACATGTCTACGGTATCCGGGCTCTTCTGCGCTGGCGATGCCTCCGGTGCGTCAAGCCACAAGTTCTCATCCGGGTCCCACGCTGAAGGGCGTATTGCCGGCAAGTCAGCTGTCCATTATTGCGTGGAGAACCCCGAGGAACCCCACGTGAGTGACGCCCAGGTGAACGCACTCAAAGAGGAAATCCTGCAGCCGTTGGACACCTTTGGAAGACATCAGAGCGCCTCCACCGACCCCGATGTCAATCCCCACTACATCAGGCCGAAGTCCTTCATGTTCCGTCTGCAGAAGATCATGGACGAGTATGCGGGTGGCGTATCGGCACAGTTCACCACCAACCGGGAACTTCTTGAAAAGGGGATGGAGCTGCTCGGCTTTCTCAAGGAGGATGCAGCCAAGCTCGCTGCGCCGGACCTTCACGAGCTGATGCGTTGCTGGGAGAACGTCCACCGGATGTGGCAGGCCGAAGCCCATGTGCGCACGGTGCTGTTCCGTGAAGAAACCCGATGGCCGGGCTATTACTACCGCGCCGATTTGCCCAGCTTGGATGAAGAGAACTGGAAATGCTTCGCCAACTGCCGCTGGGTGCCAAGTACAGGCGAATGGGAGATGATGAAGCGCCCGATCTTATCTATCTACGCGGAGGTCGGGGAGTATGAACTGTTGGGTGGGTGACCCCCATCTGCTCAACAGCATCAACATCGAATAAGGGTCTAAACTCTACAGCCCCCAGGTGCCTTCACGGGCGCTTGGGGGTGTGTCTTCATGGCCCACCTGTCCCAAAACACACCACTCGAGACAGCCTATCTATGGACGAGCGAACCGCTGGGGACGGGCAGTCTCACTGCCCACCCACTTGCCCACACTGTGGCAACGCGCTGAAGAAATGGGCAACCCCCGCTGAGTCCTCCTGGGGCGAGGGGTTTCAGTACGTCTGCTTCGATGACCATTGCCCCTACTACGTACGGGGCTGGAAGTGGATGAAGGAGAAATACAGCGCGAATGCCTCTTACCGGTATCGGTGCGACCCCGAGACTGGCGAGACAGGGCCTTTGCCGGTATGGTCCGAAGACGCCTTGAAGGCCCAAGTTGTGGATGCGTAACTGAGGTAATGGAAAATATCTTATGAATGAAATGGAACGTCTTAAAGCGGAGATCCTGAGGGATTACCCACGCTACACCGAGGATGACCGCTTCACATTCCGCTGCCACGAGCAGATCAGTTGTTTCAACAAGTGTTGCGCGGACGTGAATATCTTCCTGTCACCTTACGACATCCTGCGCATGAAGAACCATCTCGGAATGACCTCCGAGCAATTTCTTGAGGATTACACCCTGATGCCCACGGATCAGCATCAAAAGTACCCTGTTGTGCTCCTGGAGATGACGGATGCGAAGGACAAGCATTGCCCCTTCGTCAGTGATGAGACAGGCTGCACTATCTATGAAGACCGGCCATGGGCCTGCCGCATGTATCCCGTGGGGCTGGCCACACCGGCGGAGGACAATCCGGCGGCGAAAGAAAAGGATTTCTACTTCATGATCAGAGATGCCTTCTGCATGGGGCACGAAGAGGACAAGGGGTGGACGATTCGAGAATGGCTCCGCAACCAGGGTGTCGAGACCTACGATGAGATGGGGAAGCGCTTTAAAGAGGTTGCGATGCACAAATGGTTTGAGAACGGGAAGGACTTATCGCCGCAACAGATCGACATGTTCTTCACGGTCTGCTACAACCTGGACACCTTCCGCCGGATGATATTCCAAAGCAGCTTCCTGGAGAAGTTTGAGGTGGATGAGACACACCAGGAGCAAATGCGGCGCGATGACGTGGAGCTGTTGAAATTCGGGTTTGACTGGCTGAAATTCAGCCTGTTTGGCGAGCCGACCATCACTGTCAAACCCAATGTGCTGGCTGAAGCTGAAGCAAAGGCTCAGTCATCAGGTTAACGACACGGATCATTTTGTGTCTAATCCCCCGTCCGCCCTCCGCTCATCGGCGTTCTTGATTGCGTCAAGCAGCGTGCTGAACTCGCAGGGTTTGCGGATGTAGTCCACGGCACCGAGTGCCTCTCCCTCCGCTACGGCCTCCCGGTCGGCATTGCCGGAAAGCATGATCACCTGCGCCTCAGGACGCATCCTCTTGATCTCACGGAATACCTCGAAACCGTCGATCCCGGGCATGAGCAGGTCAAGCAGTACGACATCGACCGGATGACCGGCGACCAATTTCAGGGCCGAGCTGCCGCTGTAGGCGATCTGCACCTGCATCCCGCGGACGCTCAGCCTCTTTGCCATATAGTTGGCGAACTCTTTCTCGTCGTCTACCAGGAGAACCCGGATGTTCATGGGACCTGATCGGGTCCGAGGCAGCGATCTCTCTGGTTTGCCTTGGTCGCCTCACGAACAGCGGGCAGGACGATCTGGAAGTTTGTCCCTTGGTCGGGCTCTGAATCGACAAGGATCTCCCCGCCGTGGTGTTTCACGATGCCATAGCAGATAGACAGCCCCAGTCCCGTGCCCTGTCCGACAGGCTTGGTGCTAACGAATGGGTCAAACAGCCTAGCCATGACATCCTTGGCGATACCGGGCCCGTCGTCCTTGACGGTGAGGACCACATGCCCGCCTCTGTTTGTCGAGAATATCCAGACGTTCCCGTAACCCCGGGGGCTCATGGCATGGATCGCGTTCTTGATGAGATTGATGAGAACCTCCTCCAGTTGCAGGTCCTCGATGCATACCAGGGGGAGGCCAGCATGTAAACGTCGGTGGATCTGCACCCCCGCAAGCCGTGCCTCCTTTACCAGGTAGGGTAGGATATCGTCCAGCGTGGTGCTCACATCTGCCACCTCCCTGCGCACCTCGCTCTTGCGGGCGAAACTGAGTAGCCTGGAGGTGATGCTACGGCACCGCCGGATCTGCGCCGCCACCTTTGGCAACCCTTCCTGGAGCTCTCTATCCAATTGCCTTCGCTTCACCGCCGGACCTTCCTCGGTGAGGTCCTGCAGATAGCCGGTGATTTCCGCGATCACAGCCAGCGGATTGTTTATCTCATGCGCCACGCCCGCGGCCAAGTGACCCACCGCGGCCAGACGCTCGCTCTGCATAACCTGGTTTATGAGCGCTTGACGTTCGGTGATGTCCCGGCTCATGGCTACCGTCCCGATCATATTGCCGGCATTGTCCTTGAGCGGGGCGAGTGTTATCGAAACGGTCATCTGGCTGCCGTCTTTTCGCAGTCTCGTGGTCTCATGGTCCCGGATGGTGCCGCCATGTACCACGCGCCCCAATAGCGCCTCCCACTCCTCCCGTGACCTGAACAGCGGGATCACAAGCTTACCGATGATCTCTTTCGCCTCGTAACCGTAGCACGACTCGGCGTGCCGATTGAAGGAGACGATCCGCCCATCCAGATCGGTCGTAATCACCATCACCGGAGCGTTGTCGAGGATGTTCTGGAGGTACCCACGGGTCCGGATCAGCTCCGCCTCGACCTCGCGCTGGGCCGTCACGTCTTTGGAAAGACCGGCTACCGCGCTCACCGTGCCTTTCGCGTCCAATACCGGATACTTGATAGTGGACAAGACGATCGTATTCCCGCCCAGCGATACCTCGGTCTCGAAGCTAACCTGCGCCTGGGCTTGCAGCACGTTCTGGTCTTCGGCGCGCATGACCGTGGCCGCCTCCTCGGGCAACAGCTCCTCATCCGTCTTGCCGATGATCTCTCTCTTCTCCCGGCCCAGCAGGGTACAGGTTGCTCGGTTGACCTCAATGTACTGGCCCTGGCGGTTCTTCACGTACGTGGCCAGGGGCGCCAGCTCCATGAACTTCTTCAGCTGGGCCTCGGTGGCCTTCAGCTCTTCCTCCAGCAGGATCCGATGGGAAATATCGCGGGTCATCTCGATGCAGCCCGTGAGACTCCCGTCCGGGTTCAGCAGCGGCGCCACCTCGATGGCCGCGTACTGCGCCTTGCCATCGGAGTCGAAGTGCCGATGCACCAGCGAAGAGGAGAACTCCTTCCTACTGCATATCTGTTTGAAAGCTCTCTCTACCACGTCGATCTGCGGCTCACCACGCAGCGACTTGGATATCGCGTCGTAACTTTTTCCCTGGACATCCACCAGACGAACGCCATGGTGTTTGAGGAAAGTGGCGTTGGCGTGCCGGACAATCATGTCGGTATCTACAACCAATAACTCGTCGGGGATCGAGTCGAAGATCTGGGCGATCCGCTTGCCTTCGGCCTCAATCTGCTGGTTCAGCAGGTTGCGTTGCTCGATGACCGCCTTTTCGGCCTGATGCAGCTCCCAGAACAGCCGTGCGGCGAAATGATCGATCAGCCTGACATAGCGCGGCCGGGTACGCTCGATCTCATCTCTGACCCTGTCTGAGTGGGTCAGCTCGATGATGAGAGCAAGGTTTGGAATGGTATAAAGATCTCGGTAGTCCGTCGTGATGTGCTCAACCCCTATCTCACGGGCATAGCGGACGCCACTAGCGTTGGGGTTTATGTCCGCTACCCCGACGACGGACATACCAAATCTTCCAAGGGTCTCCTCCTTTGTCATCCGCAGTACGGCTTCGCATCCGCGGCCTCCGCCGACGATCGCAGTAATTGGGGGGTGGTGTCCGATACTCGTCATATCAATCGTTATACCCATCACGGATAGCTTTTGCCAGTCACGGGCGGCGCCAATGATCGGAAAGTTCTCCGTCAGCTACATAAAATATCTATCGCAACCTATTGTTCAACCATGAGATCCTATTCGCGACTGGTATACCACCACCGTCTTACCAACTGCGCTCGCGCAGGATATCGGCGACCTGTTCCTCCCTGCGCTTCTCTACCAGCACCATCCGCCTGGCACTTGCCTCGCGGATCTTGGCCAGGAGTTCCTGAAACTCGGCCGGTTTCTCAAGGAAGTCCGTGGCGCCCCCCTTCATTGCCTCGACACCCGACTTGATCGTCCCATGGCCGGTCAGGAGTATGACCTGAAGGTCTGGATTAACCTCCCTCAGGCGTTTCAGGGTCTCCAAACCGTCCATGCCCGGCATGGCCAAGTCCAAAACGATCACATCGAAGTCGCTCTGTTTGACCTTTTCGACCGCAGACTCGCCATCTCCCGAAGCCTCGACATTGAGACCCTTGGCTGTCAGGCGTTTCGCGAGAGCCCGGACGAACTCCGCCTCATCATCCACCAACAGAACTCGGTCTTTATCCATCGGATCGCCCTCCTGTTCGGTCGCCATCAACGTCATAATACCGCGGGGAGCATTTTCCAATCCACAAATGAGTCTGAAACGCAGAATGATAAGTCATTTGACAGAAACCGCCCAAATATGTGCCCTTCAAATCCGACTCCTTCCCTCCCGCCTATTTCAAGGCCCGAATTCATGGGTGAGTTGAAGGGTTCCGCGATAAGAAGCGGTTATCAAGGGGAGAAAATGAAATTTTCCGAGCAGTTAATAGCCCTGCGCACCATCCTGACCAAAGAGTTCCTGCGTTTCGTCCGCATCTGGGTGCAAACCGTGGTGCCGCCGATGGTGACCACGGCACTCTATTTTGCGATCTTCGGCAACCTGATCGGATCGCAGATCGATGACATCGACGGGCAGCGGTATATGGATTTCATCCTGCCCGGACTGATCATGATGGCGGTCATCTCGAATTCCTACGCCAACGTGGTGTCCTCCTTCTACGGCGCCAAGTTCCAGCGGGCCATCGAGGAGATGCTGGTCTCGCCCATGCCGAACTACATCATCCTGCTCGGCTTCATCTCCGGCGGCGTGGCCAGGGGCCTGACCGTGGGCGCCGCGGTCACGGTCATCTCGACCTTCTTTACCGACCTGCCGGTGCACAACCTGGCCGTCTCCCTCGGTGTCGTCGTCCTGACCGCGTTCCTGTTCTCCCTGGCCGGCTTCATCAACGCCGTCTATGCCCGTTCCTTCGACGACATCTCCATTATCCCGACGTTCGTGCTGACCCCCCTGACCTACCTCGGTGGCGTGTTCTATTCCATTCACATGTTGCCGCCGTTCTGGCAGTCCGTCTCGCAGCTCAACCCGATCTTGTACATGATCAACGCCTTTCGCTTCGGGCTGCTGGGCGTCAGCGATATCGATCCCGCGCTATCGTTCGTCATCGTCCTCGCCTTTATCGGCGCGTTGTACGCGTTCAGTCTCTACCTGCTGAGAAAAGGCGTCGGTATCAGAAACTGAGACCGGCACCCGGCCGGCCACGAGGCGAAACCCGAAACCGGAATCAGGGTGGGCGCGGTATTGGATAAATTCCGAACCGACTCCTAGACTCCGTTGAACCCGCTTTACTTAAACGCAGGCGTGGTCATCCAAAGAATCTCGAACAAGGAGAACAACATGGATTTGATGCGACGATGCGCAAGTCCGATCGTGCGGGTGCAGATCCTGGCACTGCTGTTCGCCTGTGCGCCGGTACCGGGCGTCAACGCCGCGATGCTGGGGACGCGATCGGTCCTGGAACAGTCCGCGTCCGAACCATCGGACCGGACTCGTGTGGATGCCTTTCTGGCGCGCGAGGATGTCGGCGCCGCGTTTCGCGCCCAGGGTATCGATCCGTTCGAGGCGCGTATCCGCGTCGATAGCCTGACCGATGCCGAGATCCGGCGACTCGCGACGCAGATCGATCGGCTACCCGCGGGTGGCAGCAGCGTCGGCGCCATCGTGGGGGCACTGCTGCTCGTGTTCGTCGTCCTGCTGATCACCGATCTGCTGGGGCTGACACACGTGTTCCCGTTCGTGAACCGCTGACCCAACCGCGGTGTTCCCCAAGTCCTGTCGCCGTCTCGTCCTGCTGCTGTCGGTATGCGGCTGGGTGTCTTCCTGCTCGACCTCGCCACCGTCCCGAATCGAAGGCGATTCGGGAATGGGGATCAAGACGGTCAGGGTAGTCGGCGTACCCTTTCACCCCCAGGAAACCCGGCAATGCGGACCGGCGGCCCTGGCGATGGTGCTCGAATGGAGCGGAGAGGACGCGGACCCTGACGCGTTGTCGGACGAGGTCTACTCGCCGCGGCTCGGGGGGAGCCTGCAGGCGTCGCTGGTAGCCGGGGCGCGGCGACACGGCCGGGTCGCCTTCTCCGTGTCCGGCGCCGCGGACCTCACCCGGGAACTTGACGCCGGCAATCCGGTGATCGTATTGCAGAATCTTGGCCTGTCATGGGCCCCGGTCTGGCACTACGCCGTGGTCATCGGCTACGACGAGGCGGCGAACACGGTGACGCTGCACACGGGAATCTCCGAAGCCAGGCGGTTGCCCGAATCCGTGTTCGAGAAGACCTGGGCACGGAGCGGTTACTGGGGACTGCTCGTCCTGCCACCCGGTCGGGTGCCTGCAACAGCGGATGAAGCGACCTATCTGCTAGCCGTGGCCGGACTGGAACAGGCGGGACGACACGAAGCCGCTGAGGCGGCCTATCGGAGCGCCCTCGCGCACTGGCCCGGCAGCCTTGGAGCCCTGATCGGTCTCGGGAACACGCATTATGCGTCGGGCGACCTGTCCGGCGCGGAGTCCGCGCTGCGCGAGGCGATCCGGCATCATCCCGACAGCGCGGTTGCCCACAACAACCTGGCCCAGGTGCTCGCCGATCAGGGCAGGCATGTCGAGGCGATCCGTGCCGCCCGAAACGCCATCGAGATCGGCGGACCCTACACCGCCTCGTTCCACGAGACGCTGGCCGGGATCCTGGTTGCCTGCAGACCCGCCGGCTGCGACGATCCGCATGGTCGCTCCTATGGGGCGGCAGAGCCGCTACCGTGACGGGTACCGCGGCAGAGCCCCGGTACCAGAAGACCAGAAGGGGTACCGGGGCAGAGCCCCGGTACCAGAAAAGAATCACTGGTGCCGGGGCTCTGCCCCGGCACCGACCCCGGCGGCTCTGCCGTCTCATTCCGTCACAGACTTGACATGACGCCATGGGAAAGAGCCGTTACCGGATCGTGACCGAGGGCGCGACGCCCCACTTCCTGACCTGCACCGTCGTCAACTGGCTGCCAGTATTTGGCAATCCTGCCATCGCGCAGATCATCATCGATTCCCTCAGGTTTCTGCAGGAGAACAAGCGCCTGTCGATCCATGCCTACGTCATCATGGAGAACCACCTTCACCTGATCGCATCCGGGGAGGATCTGACAAAGGAGATCGGCCACTTCAAATCATTCACTGCGCGAAATGCTATCGACTGGTTTTTGAAGTACGAGAAACGGTGGACACTGGAGCAGTTGAAGGCAAACAAGGCGCCACACAAGACCGGCCAGGTGTATCAGTTCTGGCAGGAAGGCTCGCATCCCCAGTTGATTCAGGATGACGCGATGCTTTTCAACAAGCTGGAATACATACACGAGAATCCGGTGAGGAGAGGATACGTAGACGATCCTGCAGACTGGCGGTATTCCAGTTACCGGAACTACATGGAGCTCGAAGCTGTCCTGCCGATCGAGACTATTGTTTGATGCGGCGGAGCCGCAGTGTGCGGGTACCGGGGTGGAACCCCGGTACCAGAAGCCGCAGTGCAGGGGTACCCGGGCGGAGCCCCGGTACCAGAACGATTTACTGGTGCCGGGGCTCCGCCCCGGCACCGACCCCGGCGGCTCTGCCGTCTCAATGGGACCGGTCAGAGCTCGACAGTCAGGCCGCTCATTCCGGGTCGGTACTGGCGCCGGTGTCCTGGTTCATCCGAACGACCTCCGTCTCCACCGCGGGTGCTTTCCCGGTCTCCTGTTCGACCGCGGCCTCGTCGATGTAGCGGATGCGACAGCGGGCCAGCGAGATCACGTCACCGTGTTTCAGAACGCATCTGCGTACCCGTTCGGAGTTCACGAACGTGCCGTTGGTACTGTTCAGGTCCTCGAGAAACGCCGTGCCGTGAACGACCATGATCTTCGCGTGGTGTCCGCTGACTACGGTGTCCTCGATCATGACGTCGTTACCCGGGAGTCTGCCGAGCGTAATCGTGTCCTTTTCCAGGGGCACATCCTGCTTCACACCCTGCCGCTTCTCGACCTCGAGGCGTTTGCCCCAGAGGCCAGGGCCATCCGCGGCGCCCGGCAGGCCGATAGGTATCCCTCGGCCGCGTTCGCTATAGGGCGACCACTGCAGCTCCTGAATCCCGTCCTCGACGGTCTTTTCGGTGATATCCGTGGTTTCATCGACGAATGCCGCAATCAACACCGTGTCGCACAGGGTATTGACCAGACGCGGCACGCCCCCGGAGTAACGGTGGATCAGTGGGATCACGGTATCGGGGAACAGGTCGCTGCGCGTATTGCCAGCCACCTCGAGCCGGTGATTGATGTACTCGCGGGTCTCCTCCTCGTCGAGGGCCTCGAGGTGGAAGCGGAAACGGATGCGCTGGTTGAGCTGCTCCATCCCCGGCGCGTCGAGCAACTCCCGCAGCTCCGGCTGCCCGGCAAGGATCAGGTTGAGCAGTTTCTCCTTGTGGGTTTCCAGACCCGTCATCAGGCGCACCTCCTCCAGCACGCGCGGACTCAGGTTCTGTGCCTCGTCGATGATGAGCACGACCTGGTGGCCGGCCTGGTACTGCTCGATCAGAAAGGTGTTGAGCATGTCTAGGAGTTCGACCTTGCCCGCATTGAAGGGCTTGAAGCCGAAGGCGACCAGCACCGCCTGAAAAAATTCGATCTCGTCGAGCTGGGTCTGGTGGATTCGGGCCACGATGACCCGGTCGTCGATCTCGGTGAGCAGGTGCTGGATCAGGGTGGTCTTACCCGATCCGATGTCCCCGGTAATGACGACGAAACTATCCCGGTTCCAGATCGAGTAATCCATGTAGGCCTTGGCGCGCGCGTGGCCGGGGCTCAGGTAGATGAACTCGGGATCGGGTGTCAGCTGGAACGGCTTTGCGTTGAGGCCGAAGTATTCGAGGTACATGGTGCTCCGTGAGTTAGCTGCACACGCAGGAAACAGTTACGAGTCTAGCCCGAATCCGTCGCGCGTTGACACCGATGTTCGGGGAGCGCGTCATGGGCGGCGCGAACAGACCGGACAATCGGGGGCGCGCGGCAGACGCAGCTCGCGCCAGGCCATGGTCAATGCATCCAGCAGCAAGAGCCGCCCGCAAAGCGTCCTGCCCGCACCGACGATGATCTTGACGGCTTCCATCGCCTGCATGCTGCCGACGATGCCGACCAGCGGCGCGACCACGCCTTCGGCGGCGCAGGTCTCCGCCGACTCGTCCCCCTCCTCGTAGAGGCACCGGTAACACGGACTCTGCGGATCCGCTGGCAGGAAGGTGACGATCTGCGCCTCCGCACGGATGGCCGCGCCGGAAACCAGGGGGGTTCCCCGAGCGACACAGGCCGCGTTCAGCGCGAAACGGGTGGGAAAGTTGTCGCTGCAGTCCAGCACCACGTCCGCCTTGTCCACCTCCGCGTCCAGCTCGCCCCCCTCGAGTTGCCACCCGATCGCGGTCACCCGGACCCCGGTGTTGATCTCCCGCAGGGTATCACGCGCCGACTCCACCTTTCCCGAACCGATGTCCGAGGTCCGGTGAATGATCTGGCGCTGAAGGTTGGAGGCGTCGACCCGGTCGAAGTCGTTGATGGCGAGGTGACCGACACCGGCCGCGGCGAGGTACATCGCGGCGGGGGAACCCAGTCCGCCCATGCCGACGACGAAGACCCTGGCGTCCAGCAGGCGCTGCTGGCCCTCCGGCCCGATCCACGGGAGCCGGATCTGACGGCTGTAGCGCTCGCGCTGCGCCTCGTTCATCGGAGCCTATTGCGTCACCGTTAACCCGAGTTTCGAGGGGACCTGCCCTGCTTCGCCACCGGGACCCTCGCCCGACTCCTCGATCCGGATCCTGTCGGCCGCGATACCGCCCCGGGTCGTCCGCCCCGGTTACGATCCGGTCGCCTGCCCCGGCGCCGGCAGTCCGTGAACGTGCACATCGGTCTGAGGATAGGGTATCGAGATGTCTTCCGCATCGAACCTGTCCTTCACCGCACGATGGACCCTCCAGTAAACCTCCCAGTAGTCGCTGGTATTCGCCCAGGGACGGCAGATGAAGTTGACCGAGGAATCGGCCAGTTCGTTCATGCGGACGACGGGTGCCGGGTCGTCCAGCACCAGCGCCTCGGAGCCGACGATTTCCTCCAGGATCTTCTGCGCCTTTTCGATGTCGTCGTCGTAGCTGATGCCGAACACCATGTCGACGCGGCGCTTGCCCGTCGCGGTCATATTGGTGATGACACTACCCCAGATCTCGTTGTTGGGGACGATCATCGCCTTGTTGTCGAAGGTGCGGATGTGCGTCGAGAGCAGCGAGACCGACTCGACCGTACCGGCGACGCCCGCGGTTTCCACCGCGTCGCCGACATCGAATGGCTTGAAGACCAGGATCAGGATGCCGCTGGCGAAATTCCCCAGCGAGTCCTGCAGGGCGAACGCGATGACGAAACCCGCGGCACCAATGACGGCAAGCAGTGGACCGACGTTGATGCCGATCGCGGCCAGGGCAACCAGCAACCCGATGATGATCGTCAAGCGCCGTATGGTCGGGACCAGGAACTTGCGCAACAACTCCGAGGCGCCCGGGGCGGCCGTCAGGGCGTGCCCCGCGGCCCTGGCGAGAACACTGGCCAGGAAATAGAACGCGATCACGATGATCAGGAACAGGGCGATGTTCTTCGCCCAGCGCAGACCTCCCTCCTCGGAGATGGCCCATCCCTGGATCGTCGCCCAGGCCGCCTGGGTGTCGGAGACGTCCACCTTCAGCCCCGCCGCGGAAGCGATGTACTGCCGGTACTGCTCGGCCTTTTCCGGGGCACCACCCTTCTCCTCGAAGGCGTCCACGACGAACCGGGTGCGCTCCACGAGCCGGGTGCGCGCCTCGCGCAGGGTGTTCAACTTCTCCAGTTCTTCGGACTTCTCGTCCTCCACCTTCTCCTCGACGGCGTCCGCCTGCGCCTGAGCGGCGGAGGCTTGCTCCTCCCCTTGCGCCCCCTCGTCTGCAGGGGCTTCGCCGTCCTTTCCTGACTGCTCCTGTTCCCGGGTTGCGTCTTCCGCCTGCGCCTTTGCCACCTCCAGCTCACGGTTCTGCTCGATCAGCCCGATCTGCAGCCGGCTGATTTCGGTGACATTCTGCTTCAGCAGGTCTCTCCACCCCTCGACCTCGACCTCGAGTTCATCGACGGTCAGGGGCTTGAGAAGCCACTCCAGCGCCTTGATCGGGATCTCCAGATTCCCCGTGGTCACGGCACGCTTCTCCGCGCTCCATGACGCCGTCACCACCAAGGACAGCAGCAGGCACAACGCGAACACGACGGCCCGGCACCTGCCGGCTTTGACGTGACAGCCGCAACCGGACCTTGGTGTAAACAGAGTCAACAGCGCTCTCTCCTCGTCATTTCAATGAATTCTTTTCTGCACGATGCCCGAAGGATCCGATTGCGCACCGCGACACGTGCCGCCTAAGGCCAATCGTATCCGAACAGCAGGCTGTACTTCGAATCCGTTGGCTGCTTGCCGGGGGCCGGCGCCCGGTTGTAGTCGAACTCGTATTCGAGTTTCAGGTTCAGCCTTTCGAGCAGCGGCATCTTCAAGCCGGTGATCGTCTCCACGACCAGGTCTTCGCCGACCTGGAAGCTCTGCAAGCCGGTTTGGGAGAGATAGAACTGCAGCCTGCTGGTGAACAGGAAGTGATCGAAATCCAGGGCCCAGCGGACCGCCGCATAGTCGTTGACGGGCTCGGTCGAGTAATCCTCGTGGACGTAGTTGGCGCCGACGGAAAACGACAGGTTGCGCGGCTCGGACTCCCAGACTGTGTAACCGATGCCGGGGCCGGCGAAGAGACGCAGGTTAAGATCCCGGAACGGGTCGCGCTGGGCGTTGGTGTTGAGGACGAAGAACCAGTCGGGATGGAAGTGCCATTTGTAGTTGAACCACGCACGCACGTTGTCGACGGTCGTCTCGTCGCTGTCGCTCTGGTGGTTGTACCGCCCACCGAGCGCGAACTGCTGGTATTTGTCCTTGAGGCGCAGTTCGGTATCAAATTGCATGTACCGGGTCGCGGTGTTACCGGCCGTGACGTTCGCGCCGAGATTCACGGTGCCGGAGAAGATCCACTGGTTCAAGACCTCCGGGGAAGGATTGATGTAGGTCAGCTCGAGCAGGTCGAAGTCGCCACGACTCCCGTCGGGGGCCACCACCTGCACGCTTCCCTCCCGCACGCCGAGCCGGGCGGAGTCGATCAGGGTGCCGTCGTCCAGCAGCAACTTCAGGGACTGGTCGGTTTCCAGGGAGTCGACCTGCGTCCAGTCGATCTCGATGGTCCCTGCATAGGTCGTGTCCAGTTTCAGCCTGCCGCCGTCCAGCGACTCGACGTCTCCGCTAATCCGGTCGCCGTTCTTCATCGTGACCTCGGCTGCGTCCGCCGCTCCGGCCGTCACCACAAGGCACAACCATAGCGCCGGCCGCATTGGCAAGGATCGAGTCGACACTAATTACGGGAGTAATCTTCACCGGCGGACGGCTCCTCAGAGGCCTCCGGGGCGGACGCTGTACGGGGTTGATGGTGCGCGGGCGCGATGCGGCGACGCCTGTGACGCAAGGCGCCCACCGCGTAGCGGAACAGCGGCGCCCCCAGCCAGACCGCGGCCGCGACCGCCAGCGTGCTGACGAACGGGTGGGCCGACCAGAAGTACGTATAGGCAGGACCGGGCTCGCCGGACTTGAGCAGGTCGAAGAAGACCTGGGAGTCACGGACCAGACTGTCTCCCGCGGGGAGATCGCGGGCCATCGTGTACAACGGCCCGGTCTTGTCCAGCCAGAACCACAACCCCCAGCCGGCGACGAAGATGAGGAGCGCGCTACGCACTGCCTTCTTCGTCATCCCTGTCCATGTCGAGTCGAGCCTGCTGCGGCCACTCACTGAACGGGAACGGCATTTGTTCCTGGTTGAAGGTCAGGAAACGAAAGATGTCGTAGAAATATCGCGAGAGCTGCCCGCCGAAC
>JAJDOJ010000184.1 GCA_022340215.1 Gammaproteobacteria bacterium | reverse complement strand
CACTCCACGCCTTGCACGCTGCACGCTATGGGTTTTCCTATGCCTGCTGGGACCGCTGATCCCAGCGCACGCTGCCGAGTCACTCGATCCGGATGTTCTGCCCCAAGCACAAGCCACGCTCGAACGGCTCGAACAACAGTTCACGAACGCCCAGAGCGCGACAGACGACGACCTGAAGGCGTTCAGGCGGGAAATCGCCTTTGTTCGTTCCAGTGCGCTGGAATGCATACGAGAAGCGGGACCGAAGATCGAGTTGCTGGACGACGAGCTCGCAATTCTCCAGCCCCAAACGCCCACAGCGCCACAGACGAAAGCCACTCCCAACACAAAACAGGCACAGCAACCGGAAGCACCGGTGACACCTGCCATCGCCCGCCAGCTGCAAGATCTGCAGAACCGGAAGGCGAGTCTGCAAGGACGAACCGACACCTGCAGACTGATGCTGCTGAGCAGCAACGATCTCGACTCGACTCTCGACGAATACCAACGCGGCCTGGAGGCTAGGCAACTATTCACTCGTGGACCGACCCTCGTCAGTGTATTGCGGACAAACCTGGACGAGCGGAAGCGCTGGCTGGACTTGGCCGACCAGCTGGCAAAGGCGGCCACGGATTGGAGCGCGAGCGACCCGATTCGTCTCGTGGGGATCGCCATCTTCGGTCTTCTGGGCCTCATCCTCGGTTTCATACTGCGCCGCATCGGCGGACTCGGATTGCGAAGGGGAATCACCACCGGGAAGGTCGGGGAAACAAAGGTCTCAGCAGGCCTTGTTCAGGCGCTCATGGCTTCGGCCGTGAGCTATGCGCCCGTCCTGCTTGCGCTGGGGGGCATCAGCGCTTACCTGACACTCGTCCTGCGCGGGAATGATGAACTGCGGATCGCAGTCACCATCAGCAGCAGCCTGCTGGCGTATTTTGCTCTCGCCGCCGTGGTGCGGGCTCTGCTCGCCCCCTGCTCTCCCGCGACTCCCTATCTGCCGGTACCGGCCAATGTCGCGTTACCGCTCGGCCGACGCGTTCGCGTTCTCATCCTGGTCGCGTTGTTCAGGTTGCTGATGCTGGAACTCCACGCGGACGGCTTGCTCAACGACAGTATGTACGCGATGGCCCGACAGATCGTCGGCTGGGTCTTTGTCCTGAACGCCATCTGGATTGTCTGGCTTCTGCGCAGGTTCGAAGGCTGGCGGGACAAGTGGACGCTGCTGGTGATCATCTGCCTGGCACTGTCCAGTGGCGCGCTCGCTGGCACGATCGGATACATCAATCTCGGCGCGCTGGTGATCGTTGGCATTGCCTATACCCTGTTGTTGCTGGGTATCACACTGGTGGTGAGCCAGTTCTTCACAGACCTGTTCGATGGCCTGGATGAGGGGCGCTATGGCTGGCAAATCGCAGTGCGTCGGAGCATCGGACTCGAGGACAAGGAGTACGTACCTGGCCTCGGCTGGCTGAGGCTCTTCGTCAACCTTTCGCTTTGGACCAGCGCCGCTCTATTGTTGCTGCGCATCTGGGACGCCGGCCAGCAGATCATCGACGATATCGAGCGATTCTTCACGGAGGGCATCCAGGTCGCCGGCCTGACCATCGTCCCCACGCAACTGCTCATGGCCCTCCTGGTTTTCTCCGTATCGCTGCCGTTGACTGGATGGCTCAAGGGCAGACTGAATACGAAATGGCTGGTCGAGACACGCATCGAACCCAGCGCACGCGAAGCGCTGGTCACGACCTTTGGTTACGTCGGCGTGGCCATTGCAGTCATCGTCGCACTGTCGATCGCCGGCATTCGATTCTCCAATCTCGCCATCGTCGCCGGCGCACTTTCAGTCGGCGTCGGTTTCGGCCTGCAGAACATCGTCAACAACTTCGTATCCGGCATCATCATGCTTGTCGAGCGGCCGGTGAGAAATGGCGACTGGATCGTCGTCGGAGAAACCGAAGGCTATGTTCGGCACATCAACATCCGCACGACGACCATAGAGACATTTGATCGGGCCGTAGTCATCGTGCCCAACTCCGACATGATATCCAGCCAGGTGACCAACTGGACCCTGGGCAATACCTTAGGGCGGCTCAAGTTGCCGGTATCGGTGGCTGCCGACAGTGACATCGCGACCGTCATCAAGACCCTGCTCGACGTGGGAAATGGTCACCCGGATAGCGTCCGGGTCGATGCCAACCAGGATCCCCAGATGGGTTACCCCTGCGCGCTCTTTGTGGATTTCGGCGATAGTTCACTCGATTTCGAGCTGCGCGTCATCATCCGCAATATCAACCAGCGTCGACGCGTGATCAGCGAATTGAATCGCGCCATGAACGATGCTTTGATAAAGCGGGGTATCGAGATTCCCTTCAACACACTCGATGTCAATATGCGCACGCCCCTGCAGATCGAAGGTGATTCGAAGGTGCCACCCGAAGCATCCGATGAGGAGCGGATATCCGAGCCTTAGTCTGCAATAATGAATGCGACACGACTCCCCTCCGTTTCCAATCACGGGGTGGCGACGGCAAGGCTGGGGATGATCGAAATGGACAAGTCTGAACTGATCAAGGCGTTCGGCGCCTTCTTCGCGATCATGAACCCGTTCGTGAACCTGCCGATCTTCCTGGCGCTCACCACCGGGTATTCGATTGCGCAGCAGCGAACCCTGGCCGTGAAGATCATCTTCTACTCGGCGATCATGTGCGCGATCATCCTGATCGCCGGAAAGGCGATCATTGGATTCTTCGGCATCACCGTCGATCAGTTCCGCGTTGCTGGAGGCATCGTCCTCGTGCATATCGCCTGGTCGATGCTGAACGGCGAAGGCGCTTCATCCCATCAGGGCTCGACGGACGAGCAGCAGCACCTATCGGAGCTGTCGGCGCTCGCCTTCTATCCCATCACCTTTCCGATGATCGTCGGGCCGGGGACCATCGCGACGCTCATCATCTATTGCGGCCATGCCCAAACCCTCACCGACCTGATCGAAATCGGCGGCGTCGTGGCGATCATTCTGGTGATGCTCTTCGTCGTCCTGTTCTTCTCCTCCTCGTTCGGAAAGGTCCTGAGCGAAACGATGCGGGTGATCATGACTCGACTGATGGGAATGATCCTGCTCGCCATCGCGGTCGAAATGGTCGTGGACGGGTTGAAGGTGGTCCTGCCCGGTCTGGCTTGATCGGGATCAGATCACCGGCAAGTCGTAACGCAGGATGACTCGAATCTGGGTGCCATCGTGTTCAGCGGATTGGTCGTTGTACCATGAGCCGCGCACCCGCAGCCAGAAGCTCTTGAGCCAGCCTTCCTCGTTCACGCGGTAGTCGATCGTGAGGTCGACCTCCTGTCGATCGCTGCGACCCCCATCGACCTTGCCCTCGAAGCCGGCCACGAAGTTCACGATGGCCGAGAGGCCGTCGACGCCGAGTCCCGCGAAGTCGTAGGAGAGACTCGCCAGGAGCGCCTTCTCCTCGGGCCGGTTGAAGGTTACCTGCATGAGATCGACGTAGCTCGGGTCCGATCCGTAGAAGTTCGTGGACTGGTTCGGGCCGGCAAAGGCCATGCCGAGTCGGAACACGGCTCCCGCGTGGCTCGTCGCCGCGCGGACTGCGAGGTTCCAGGTTTCCTCCACGGCGTCACCCGAGAGGTCGTCTCCAACGTCGAATTCGTACGTGAACTGCCCGTCGATCCGCCCGTCCCATCCGTCCGCCAGCGAGCGTCCAACACCCAGCTCGCCGTAGGCCCGGCCGCCAAGGTCGGGAACGGCGCCGGCGAATACCCCGGCATGAAACTCACTGTCCGGATCCCAGATCAGGCCGCCCCAGGCCAGACCGCGATCGTGCTCCGCCCCAGCGGCGTCCGAAAAGGAGACGAAGTCTTCCGAATTGCGTTCCTTGATGTTCCACGCGTAGCCCGTCGTGAGCTTGAGCTCTCCTCCGGTCTTTTGCAGGGTGACAGCCTCGAAGGTATTCGGGGTCATGCGACTGTCGTTTTGATTCACGAAGGGCAGATCGAGGTAGAGGCGGCCTCCGGTGAGCTCGATGTCCTGATAGCGGAGCTTGCCGTTCGCGATGCCGAGGACGCTGTAGCCATTCTGTACTGGCTCGAGCAGCTGTGTTCCGCCCTTGCTCTCCGGAGCGACGATCGGCTGCGAGGTGAAGCCCTCGACCTCTGCCTGGAACACATCGGCGAGCCAGCCCGAGCGGTAGTAGATCGACCCTCCCATGGCCCAGGCCTCGCTGAGCACGTCGGTCGTTCGGTCCGCGCGCAGGTAATAGGTCCGGAAGCGGGCTTCGAGCTGGGTATCGGCCAGGAAAGGAGGCAGCTCTTGCAGCGACTCGTGGAGCCAGGGGATGAGCGCC
>JAJDOJ010000183.1 GCA_022340215.1 Gammaproteobacteria bacterium | reverse complement strand
GCGCACGATGTCCGCCTGTTTGGCATTGCCGTTGACACAGAACTGGGCGGTGATCATTTGGAAAGAGGCCCGATCCTCTTCAGCGTGAACGAACACCGGCATGCTGCCGTTGAAGTAGGTCACGCGTCCATCCCGTTTGCCGAACGCCAGCACGGCGGTAATGGGGGTGACGCCCTCGGGGAAGATCGGCAACTGGATTTGCGGCATCGGCTTCGGCCCTTTCGGCAGGACAATCTTGAGACTCGGCGCACCCGGCGCACCGAAACCGGTATCTTCGCAAAATCCAAGCCTCCGCCAAAGGCTGCTCGGCAGAATCGCCGCAGTCGGCTTGCTTCCGATTGAATTCCCGAGGTTTTTCGCCAGACCCTTACAAGAAGACCGCGGGGCCGAGATCAGGTCCTCTGAGCTTGGAGTCCGATGAGTTCGATGTACGAGGCAATTGGCTCTACTTCGACGAGGAGTGCTTCTTGCGGGGGGCGAGTGGCCGATATCAAGTAGACAAACTCATACCTGTGTCCGGCAAGGGCGTCATCACCGGTGCCGTCTCAGACGGCGTTGTCCAGGCCGATGTGAGCATCGGCATCGACGAATTGCGGAGCCGCATCAAGTACCTGTAGTCGACGAGGTCGAAACGGCGAGTCGCCCGAGCACGATGAACTGCGATCAGCCTGGGGCAAGAGCGATGTCCGGGCCGAACTGAACCTGGTCTGCCGGCAATCGACGCTGCTCTATGGAAGTAGCCCGTCCACGTGCGGTGATCAAGGAATAGGCGCGTAGCTGACCCAGGAATCGGCGCGCCAGCCTGTATCGCGTATCTCTCGACCGCCCCCCCGGACCGGGATTCCGCATTTACCAGCGAAATAGCGGTGAAAGGCGAGATTCGCGGTGAGCTCGGGATGAAAGACGGTGACCAGGATGCCCGGGTCCTCGGCGGCGGCGTGGAAGTCGTCGATCTTGAGCAGGGACGATACGCCCTCGCCCAGACTCAGGATCTTCGGGGCCCGGATGAAGGTGAGCGGGACGGAGACCTCGTCGAGCGCCGGGATATCGACCGTGAGGTTGAAGCTGTCGAGCTGGCTGCCGAAGGCGTTGCGCTGAACCCGAATGTCCATGAGCGCCAAGCGCGCCGCTTCGCCTACGACCTCCCGGGCTAGTAGTATGGCCCCGGCGCAGGTGCCCCAGAGCCTGAGTCCGGCGCGGAAGCGCTGTTCGATCTCCCGATCGAGGCCATAGCGGCGCAGCAGGCGGATCAGGCAGGTGCTCTCTCCGCCGGGAATGATCAACCCGGCGATGCCATCGAGGTCCGCCGCCCGCTTGACCCGCCGAGCCGGCACGTCTAGCGCCGCCAGGTGCTCCAGGTGCTCGACCACTCCCCCCTGCAGATCGAGGACGCCGATGGCGGGCACGGATGGCGTCTCCTGCCTCACCAACCCCGCTGGGCCAGGCGCTCTTCCTCGGGGATGGTGGGAATCTCGATGCCCACCATGGGCTCGCCGAGGCCGGTGGAGACCTCCAGAACCTTCTCCGGATCGTCCGCATAGGTCGTTGCCTGCACGATGGCCGCGGCCCGCCGCGCGGGATCGCCGGACTTGAAGATCCCCGAGCCGACGAACACGCCGTCGCAGCCGAGCTGCATCATCAGCGCCGCGTCTGCAGGCGTGGCTATGCCACCGGCGGCGAAGTTCACCACCGGCAGGCGCCCGGCCTCGTGCACCTTGAGGGCCACCTCGTACGGGATCCCCTGATCCCGGGAAAAGCCCGTGACCTCTTCCCTCGGCATGTTGCGGAGCATCCGGATCTCGCGATTCATGGTGCGCATGTGCCGTACCGCCTCCACGACGTTGCCCGTGCCCGCCTCGCCCTTGGTGCGGATCATCGCCGCCCCTTCGGCGATGCGCCGGCAGGCCTCGCCGAGATTGCGGGCTCCGCATACGAAGGGGATGGAAAACCGGGTCTTGTCGATGTGGCACTCCTCGTCGGCGGGGGTGAGCACCTCGCTCTCGTCGATGTAGTCGATCTTCAGGGCCTGGAGGAGCTGGGCCTCGACGAAGTGACCGATGCGCACCTTGGCCATGACCGGAATGGATACGGCGGCCTTGATCTCGCGGATCATGCCCGGATCGGACATGCGGGCCACCCCCCCGTCCTTGCGGATGTCCGCCGGTACCCGCTCGAGGGCCATGACGGCCACGGCGCCTGCCTCCTGGGCGATCTCGGCCTGCCCGGGGGTGGTCACGTCCATGATGACGCCGCCCTTGAGCATCTGTGCCAACTGCGCGTTCAGTACAAGTCGTTCACTGGTCAATGTCATACTCCGAATTCGCGATCTCTGCGAGACTAAGTGCCCTCAGGCGATGAATTTTCAAGCGCTCCGCCTCACGGCATTCGGCCTCGGTGTTATAACCCCAGCAGGCGATGTGCAGGCGCACAGGCGCCAGGTCCGGTTGCGTCGACAGTCGTTTCAAGGTGGCCAGACGGTCCTCGACGAAATCGATCGGGCGGCCGGAATGACCGTCCATGAGCTCTCGCAGAACCGCCTCCTTCTTCATCCGCCGGTCCAGGCCGTAGATTCGCGCGGCAGCGAAGGTCACGCCATGATGCGCGAGCAGCCGCTCGACGAACCTCTCCTGCTTAGTCGTGACGATATAGTAGTCGGTTCCTTGCGGCATCGCCCGCAAGGTCTCGGCGGTCCCGGGATACAGCGGGCTGAGCGACAGCCAGCCCTCCGGGTCCTCCTGGATCCACCGGTCGCGAACCGCCGCGTACCGGTGTTTCAACCCCTCCGCGTCCGCGCCGGACCGAGCAACGGTCTCGGGAAGCCGCTCCGAGAAGCGCTCCAGCAGCTCGTCCGGATGCTCCCCGTCCTTGAGTAGGCGCATCATCACGATGGCCTCGTAGCCCGTCTCGATCACCGGGCGGACGCGGCAATAGGCGTCCAGGAGCCGCGCTGGCGGAAGGGCGTCCGCCATGTCCCCCCACAGGGTTCCGGCCGCCCTCCAGCCGGTGATGCCGGTCTCCCGGGCGCTGTCGCAGAGGACACCGTCGAAATCCAATGCGAGCACGGACACCTATGTCATGGCTCCCGGCAGTTGAGATTGGCTCCGGACGAACACGATAACCTAACGCCGCGCAGGCTCCATATCAAGCCAGGAGAGCCTATTCCGGATATCTGGCAGGGTTATGGCGCAGACAGCATGAGGCACGATCATTGCCCTTTCTCGACCTCGACCTCGACCTGGCCCTGCTCCAGGGCGCGGAAGCGCCGGCCCTCACCGTTTTCTATGTCAACGCCAAGGCCATGCTGCCGGGCGAGAGCAGCGTCGGCAAATCGGGGCTCGCCATCCGCATCGCCGAAGGCAAGTTCCGCAAGACCGCATCGACCGACGGCGCCCCGTTCTGGCATTTCCCAACCGGGCAACTGCCCGCGCTTCCGTCCAATGTCGAGGGCGGACTGACGCCGTCGAACCTGGTGGGCCAGCCGGAGCATCGCCTGACCCACCAGCTTTTTCTGGATGACAGGGACGCCGCGCTGCTGCTGTTCGATTGCTCCAACCCGAACGATCCGTTTCGCGGCGTGCCTTACTGGGCCAAGGCGCTCAACAAGCATGAGCCGGCCCACGCAAAGAGAAACCTGGTCTCGGCCCGCTGCGACGTCATCCACCGTAGGGCATTCCCACGCCGACCTCCCTTCGCCTGACTGAGGCCCATGCCGTCCGTCCGATAGCCGGCGGACTGATGGGTAGCGATCAGCCCGCGCACGGGAGAAGGGCAGAGCAAGCTCCGTCGTTCTGCGGTCCCGTGCGCGCCCGGAAGCGCTGTTATACTGCAGCACACAGGATGATCACGAGTTCCATGTGCCATGACCGAGCCCAACCGACAAATCCGCTTTCGGTACGAAGACTACAAGAGTCTCCCTGAATCGACGGAGAAGCGTTATGAGCTACTCGATGGAGAGTTGTTGATGGTACCTGCTCCCACGATTACGCATCAGCGCATCTCCCGAGACCTGGAGGCGCGGCTGCATGAGTATTGCCAGCGCACCCGGATCGGAGAGGTACTTTATTCGCCGGTGGACGTAGTCCTGGGAGAGGCCGACGCGCGAGAGGTAGTACAACCGGATATCCTGCTCGTGGCCTCAGAGCGCCTATCCATCATTGCCGAAGAAGAGATCCGTGGTGCTCCCGACCTGGTCGTCGAGATCTTGTCGGCTGGCACGGAGCTTCGTGACCGCACTTACAAGAAGATTCTGTACGGGCGCTTCAGAGTACGGGAGTATTGGATCGTGGATCCGGCGGAGCGCACCATCGAGGTCCATGGGCTGACACAGACCGGCCTGGAGCTCCAGGGAAGCTTCACCGGAGGCGAGAGGGTGGAATCGACTCTGTTGCCGTATCTGGAGCTGACCGCCGATTCGATCTTCCCCCTGACATCCCGCCGATCGGAGGGGACCCCATGACGGTATCGGTCACCCGTGTCCACGTGGCTGTCAGACACGATTACCCCTGACGGAAACGAGGATCCGAGCCCGGGAGACGTTTCGAAGAGCGCCCGAATCCGCAAGAGCAGCGCCGATTAGCCTAGGTACGGCAGTTGTACGGCCGTCAGGCCGCGTCCCGCGGGGTGATCGGCGAGCAGACCATCCTCCGGATCGAGGCCCTGTCCAACCAGCTCTATCGGCGAGCCCACGCCCACGTCATCGTCGTTTCGCATTAGCCCGCTCAGTTGTTCAGTGATCTCTGACTGACCCTGGATCCGTCGCTCGACGCGTGGCGCATTGGGGGTGATTGCGCGCAACACGCGGACTCCTTCCCACACCGTGGGCAGATTGCCGTCTTTGAAGGTGACGATAAAGCGCCAATCGTTGTGCTGGCATGGTTCGAAAAAGCTCTGGTTGGGGTGTAACCCATCGGCAGTGATGCATATCGGCAGACGGAGAACCCCTTCTTGAGCTTTGCCGCCAGACGCCAGCCCTTTCAAGGTGAGTAAGCATTCGGCGTACCCGTCCCTGATCAATCAAGGGTTAATGGGCGCCTAAAGTCAGGCTCGAGAGGGTAAAGCCATAAGTCCTTGATGGGAACACTGCGCTTGCCTTTCGGGCCGAGTTTTCCACGGCCCTGGGTTTGGCCGATGTATTGCCAGTTGGCGGCCTTGTAGCAGGTGCCGGTAAAGCGCTCGGTATCGACGAAGGTCTCCATGAGCACGGGGCGGTAGGCGTAGCGTTGTTGCCAGTGTGCGGGAAGGGTGCGGGCAATCAGAGGGAGAATCTTGGAGGCGAGATTTTTCGAGCGGATCCAGGGCAGGATCAGGAAGCGGGCGTTGTTGACGATGAGGTGGAGTTTTCGGGTGCGCTGCTCGGCGCTCCAGCCGATATAGCGGTCGCGCGGCGCACATTGCCAAGCACTGGCGCCGAAGCCGATTAAGGCCAGAGGCCGTTCGGCGGCGGCGACGAAGTAGCGCAGCTGCGTGCCGGGCAGTGTCGTATAGCCGAGATAGTGGTAGCGGTGGATGTATTCGTTCCACAGACGCGAGTGCGCGCGTTTGACCACCGGCACCAATTGCAGGGGCCCCAGCGCATGGACCGGTAGTTCGAGGGGGGGAGCCGGATCGGTGGCGGGGGTGGCGCGGATACGGCTTTGCGGACGCGCGCCGGTGGGCGGCGGTAGGCCGATGAGCCCATCGTCTTGCATCCGTAGCATGGCTACCCGCGCCGACATCTCCTTGAGTCCACCATCGGCCTTGTACCAGCCGATGCGATCGCACAACCGCCGCGACAGATCGGCGCGGGTGCGGGCGGGATCTTCTGCAATGAGTCGGCGGATCAGCTCCAGCTCTTCGGCGGGAAAGTCGCGTCCACAGTAGCGCATCAAGAGGTATCCGGCG
>JAJDOJ010000182.1 GCA_022340215.1 Gammaproteobacteria bacterium | reverse complement strand
ATCAGATAGCGGATCTGGGCACCGGAAAGCGGGCTGTGACCGAGGTAGTGGTAACGGTCGATCAGCCCGTCCCAGAGCAGCGAATCGCCCCTGTTCTCTACCTGCTGCAAGCGGACCGTGCCCAATTGCGCAAGCGAGATGCAGACCTCCGATTCCGGGGGCTGCGGAACCGCTGCGCGAGCCAGTCGTGCCGCTCCGCCGCCGTTGCCATTGCGATTTCGAGGCTCGGGAAGCGCGATCCAGCCCTGACGATGCAGGCGAAGCAGCGCCACCCGCGCGCCCATCTCCTTGAGGTCCCCGCGGGCATTGCGCCAATTCAGGGCGATACACACCCGCCGGGCGATCTCGCTGCGACCGATCCCCTCGTCCTGGCCGTCACCAACGATGTTCCTTACAACCTTCAGCTCATCCTCCCCAAAGGGACGACTGCAGATCCGTGGGGGCAGCTGTGCTCCGGGCATGGCGCTCTCCTGTGTGATTTTGAGAGCATTTCATCAGATCCGAAAGCCCGTGTCCCGAAAAATTTCCTCGGGGGGAGAAGACGGTAACGATATGGCGCTCGGCGCCCCGCTGCGGGGTGCCCAACACCTTCCGTACAGACGCCATTGCCTATTTTGCTTCATCGGCGAATAGTGCTTTTATTAGCAGCACTTGGAACGATATCGGTCTCCGCGACTGGCGGTGAGCCCATTGTAGACATGTCGGAAGGTGTTGGTTTGCTCAGTTCTTCGAGTTCCTCCAGTTCCACCTGACGCACGTCGAGTTTCGATGAACGCTTGTAGATTTCGATTTCCAAGCGAGATTGCTCCGCATTGAGGTTACGCAGATGAGTTGCGTTTTGTACTTTTCCACGCTCAAGCTCGATCTTCCATATTCTTTCCTGAATCTGGTTGATTTCCCTCTGCAGTTCAGTCATTTCCTTTGCTATTTGACGTTTCCTCGCCTTATGCAGATCCTTCCGATTTTCTTGGGTTTTCACGGTCGAGACAACTGCCTTGGAAAGTGCTGATTCCGCAATGCGTGTCGCTTCCTCTAAATCCCGCTTTGCAGTGGATTCAAGAGCTTTCAATTGCACGACTAAGCTCTCGATTTTCTGCCGAGCATCGTTGGCAACCTGGGCCGCCTCTCGAGCGACTTCCGCTGCCTCCTTTGCATTCTCTCTTTCCCGTGATGCTTGATAGAATTGTGCTACGGCAAATATCAGCAATCCAAAGGAGATCAATATGCCAACGTTCGATAAATAACGCATAACCCAGTTCTGATGCTTTTGGCAGTGACTACATACAGCAGCGCCAACAGGCATCGGTTGCAGGCAGAGCTTGCAGTGGTTTTGGGAGGCATCTGAATCTGCATCTATGTTCTCGATCGTCATTGGATCTCTCCCGATTTCAATATTCGAGTTCAGGTTCAATTTGATATTTGTCTATCGCCGTCTATCGCCGTGGCGTTCCAGCGGACTAATGATTCCATTTAGGCTCAAAGAACTCAGGCAAAACCGGTTCATGTTGCTTATCTGATCGATACCATGCTGGTTTTGGAACACGCAGTCCTGTTCCAAGATATTTAACACCCGAGGGAGAAAAATTGGAACACGGCTGGAACCTGAGAGGATGTCATGCCTACGCCATTCGGATGACCATGCGTGATCTGAAAACACAAGGAACGCCAGGCCATTGACGATGCGCTGCTACTGGGGCGAAATCTTCGGTCGCTGGTGGCTAAATACGGGGTGAGTCTCGGATCGCTGAGCCGTCACAACCAGCGCTGCATCGTTCGCGCTTTAGGGGATCGGCCTGTACATGTCTCCTCCCTCGGTCAAAAAGAGAAACCCGGGGCGCCAATGGCAAGTTTCTTCCTGGCGATGCCGGTCCACAACCTGCGAGCGCAAAGCCCCCGGCGACGCCCAAGGCCAAAGTATCGCGACGCAAGAGTACGAGCCCAGTGAAAACACATTCTCCGATTCAAGCTCCACGAGGGTGGACAGGGATTGGGTACAGCGTGCGAGTCTGAATCTTCACGGGCGCGTGGATCGTGCAAAGGATAAAGGATAGGAATTGCAATGGGGCATGCCCAGGGTCTGAGGTCCTGGAGGCGAAGATAAGGGGGCGATAAGGGGTCATCCGTGCGAAGAGCCGAGACCAACTCCATTGTGGAATCGTCTATTTATTCAAACTCGAATATGCGCTTCCAGTCACTCTTCATGCTGATGACGACCCAGCCCTGTTTCTGGGCTTCGTCGTATAGCGCCTGGGTCAATGCACCGACCTCGGTGGCCGGCAATCCCTGTGCTGGGCCGTAGGCATACTCGCGCTTGGCATCGTCGTGCAGGACCAGCATTGAAAGCCGCAGCCCACTGCCGGCCTTGGTGTATTCCAGCATCTGGCGGTCGCCGGTCGAGTTGCCAAAAGCCGCGACGGGCCGTCGGCCGATCATCAGGTGGATGCCCTCAGGCTTCCCGGCGTCGTTGTCATTGAGCAACAGCTTGGGTTCCTTGGTCAGAAACGGCTGGCCGTTCGTGCCATAGCCGTATTTCGTGGCGCCGGCCGTGCCGACTATCTGCTCAGGCGGAATCCCATAGGTCGTTTCTGAATACTGGCGCAAGAAGTCCTGGCCACCGCCGGTCACGATGTACGTCTTGTAGCCATGGTCGCGAAGATAGGCGAGCACCTCCTGCATCGGCTGATAGACCAGATCGGTATACGGCCGTTTCCAGCGCGGATCTTTTGCCGTGGCGATCCATTGATGGGCCTGCTTTCGAAACTCTTCGACGGACATCCCGGTAAAAGTCGCAGCAATGATTTTTTCCAGATCCGGCAGGGTCAGTTTTTCAATCGCCGCGCGATCACCGGACATGGCCGTCTTGAAGGGTTCGACTTGCGCCAATTCCGGTTTCGATTTTACCAGCGCAGGTACCCGGTCCAGCGCATAAACGACAAACGAATAGACCGGGTGCTCTACCCACAGCGTCCCGTCCTGGTCGAAAGTCGCAATGCGTTCCGCAACCGGGACGAAATCCGGACTGTTCTCGTCAGTGGTTTTTGTGACGAATTCGACGATGGCTTTTTTTGCCGGACCGTCGTTCCACGACGGCAGTGAGCCTGACCGGGCAACTGACTGTCCGGCAAGTGCCAGTAGGAGAACACAGACAAATGCCTGGGTACCGCGAGAAAATGTGATCGAATTCATGATGGCCCTCAATGCTGTTTCGCAAACTCAATCAAAAAAGGGTGCCCCGATCGGGGCACCCTTTACATGACTTCTTGCTCGGACGATCAGACTACTCGCCCGCGTGGCTGATGTGCTTCGCGGCCTTCATCGCCTCGATGACCTGATCCAGGTTGTAGCTCGCCGGGGTCTGCAGCGACGGGAACGTCCTGTAAGTCTCGAGTTCCTTCAGCCACAGCAGCTGCCCGATCGGCAGCAGGTTCCAGTCATAGATGTACGCCGAACTCGGGGCGGCCAGAGCACCGCCGATGGCCAAGTTCGTTTTTACTTCTTCACCCACCGCTTGCTCGAAGGGGTCGCGCTTGATGTTCTGGACCTGGGTCCGGTGATAAGTGGTTTCGGGCAAAAACCCACCCTCCGGGCCGGGAGACGCCATCGTGTAGTAGTACTTCCAGTTCTTGTAGCGCACTGCCGACGGGTGTTGGCCGCTGTAATAGAAGAACGTATCGCGTGCCGAGTCCCCTTCGCCTTCGAGGTAAGCCCGCTGATCGACGCCGTCGAGTGTCGTCTTGACAATTCCGGGGTATTTCCCAGCCTCGATCTCCTTCTTCAGCCCGTCGCCTTTAGGACCACCGGCGATATCGACGAAGGTTGGCACCCAGTCCAGGGAAGAAAAGATCTGGTCGGGATGCGTGCCAGCTTTGACATGTTCCGGCCAGCGGACGATCATTGGCGCCCGCATACCGCCTTCCCATGTGGTGAGTTTTCCGCCCTTGAAGGGCGTGACCCCTCCATCGGGGTAGGTGATGGCCTCGGCGCCGTTATCGGTGGTGAAGACGACGATGGTGTCGTCCAGCTCACCCATGTCCTCCAGCTTTTTCAGCACATAGCCGATGTTGTCGTCCATCTGCTTCATGCCGGCTTCGTTGATGCCCCAGTCCTTGCCGCCCTTGGTGCCCAGCATATCCAGGTATTTTGGCGGCAGCATGGTCGTGATGTGCATGCGCGCCGGGTTGTACCAGACGAAGAACGGCTTACCGGTCTTCTTGGGATCGTTGCGGTCGAGGAAGTCGATGACCTTGGCCGAGATCTCCTCGTCCATAGTTTTCGAACGCTCCAGCGTGAGCGGCCCTTCGTTCTTGCAGGTCTGGTTCGCCTCGGTGCCGTCCGAGGAGGTGCAGGCAATAACCGGCCGTGGCGGGGTCATGCAGGTCCCGTCTTTCGGGTCGATCGCGCCTGGGACTGGCTCGAGGCCCTTGACCGGGGTGTTCTCGCACGGCGGAACGACGGCCTGCACGGTCGGGGAGCTGTTGATATCCGGGAAACTCACCCCTTGCATCGCGTCGAGGTGATACAGGTAGCCCCAGAATTCCTGGAAGCCGTGGGCGGTCGGCAGCGCAGCTGCGTGGTCGCCCAGGTGGTTCTTGCCAAACTCGCCGGTGTTGTAGCCGAGGTCGAGCAGGAACTTGGCAAGCGCCGGCGTACCGGGTAACAGGTAGCTGGTGGCGCCCGGCAGCTGGGGCATGACCATGCCCGCGCGCAACGGGTGCATACCGGTGAAGAAGGCGGTACGACCGGCCGTGCAGCTCTGCTCGGCATAATAGGTCATGAACCTTGCACCCTCATTGGCCAGGCGGTCGATGTTGGGCGTCTCCCCTACCATCAGACCCTGGTGGTAGGCACCGACGTTCATGATACCGATGTCGTCGCCCATGATGAACAGGATGTTGGGCTTGTTGCCATCGGGCGCGCCTGCCGTGCTGCCGCCGGCAGCCAAGGTTAGCTTCTGGCCGACCTTAACCTCGTTCGACGCCAACTGGTTTTTTCGCTTTCAGGGCCTCTATCGGGACCTCGAAGCGCTCGCTGATCGCGATCAGGTCGTCGCCCTCGACCACCACATAGGTGGCGGTCACGGTGTCGTATTGGCCCTCGGCGTGGTGACGCGGGCCCTTGTCGGCGGCCTGGGCGCCGCTGGCGACCAGGCAGGCGGTCAGGGCGAAGACCGAGCACGCGGCCTTCAGCCCCGTGGTGAAGGCCGCGGTCGGGAGCGATCGGTCTGAACACCAATGGGGTCAGGTCTCGCATTATAACATTCGACTGCGAATCACGCGTCCCACCGTCGCCGGGTGCAGACCGAAATGATCGGCAATCTCGCGGTAGCTATAAGCGCCAGTGTCGTAAGCCGCAACAATGGCGTCATTGCGCTCCGCGTGCTCGGCGGCTATTGCCTCCAGCGGTGGCGCGGGCCTTCTGCGCTGGGCCCTTGGGATATTCAACTGATCGGCCGGTAACGAGGCTTTTTTCTGCATCTTCTCGACGAATGTTTCATCCCCGAGATAGATCTGTTGGCGCAATCCCGACCAGATACTTACGCCACCTTCGGCAACGAATTTCCTGTAACGCCGACGTGCCTCGCTGCGACGCCTGCCGAACTGGGCCAGCAGCCCATCGGTCGCCAGCCAGCCCGGTACCGGCGCATCGCCGACCATTGCGCGGTAGCTGCTCCAGGGCCAATCCCCGGGATGTTC
>JAJDOJ010000181.1 GCA_022340215.1 Gammaproteobacteria bacterium | reverse complement strand
CTTGGCTCGGCCTTGGATGCCGATGTGCGTACGGGTATCGAGGTCGAGGGTGTCAGCCATGAGCGGGGCCGGTACACGCTACACACCGATGACGGCAGCCTGGAGGCCGACAGGCTGGTGCTGGCGACGCCGGCCTATGTCGCTGCAGATCTGATCAGGGACATGGACGCGGGCGCGGCCGGGCGCCTCGAGCAGATCGACTATTCGCCGATCTCGGTCGTGGGGTTTGGGTATCACCGGCTCGAACATCCGCTTATCGGATTCGGACTGCTGACCACCGCCTCGGCCCGCAAGCCGGTTCTTGGTGTGCTGTGGGACAGTTCGATCTTCCCTGACCGCGCGCCCGATGGTGCCAAGGCGATACGGGTCATGATCGGGGGGCAACGACAACCCGATCTGGCGTTGCAGGAAGACGACCGGCTCGTCGATACCGCGGTTCTTGGGGTCCGGGAGACCATGGGGGTCGACGACACACCGGATGTCACCTTCGTCAGGCGCTGGGAACGAGGCATCCCCAACTACCCGGTCGGCCACCTCGCCAACGTGGACGCCCTGTTCGGGCAGCTCCGCGCGTATCCGGGATTCTATCTGAATTCCAATGCCTATTACGGCATCGGTCTGAACGACTGTGTGCGCAACAGCCGGAATGTCGCTCGGAGGGTCGTCGAAGAAGCCTGACCGCACCCCTGTGTTCAGATTCGTAGAGGGGCGTGGTGCCGAAGCATCGTCGGCCGCAGGATCGGCGCAGGGTGCCACCGGCATTTCGGCACCCGAGAGCGGTTGTTTACTGAGGGTCGCTATTTGATCTTAATCAAGAAAGCCACAGAATTCCAAGGTAACGAACTCGGCGCGGTCTGATTCGTTCATGAAGAATTTATTGTAACTAACAGAAAAATAAAAAAATGCGTTCTTTCTATGAACGTGACACTTTAGTTGACAAGCCGAAAACAAATCCGAATGATACTGAGATTCAAAGGAATCATGTTGTCTTGTGGTTAAGCATCACCCCTTAGCGTACGGATCCCGGGTGGCGTTTCTGCAATGTCTCAACAGAGAGCGGAATCACCGATAGAAATTCCGCCGCAAAACTGCAGCGTTGGATATCGATTAGCCTCCGGGGTGTCGTCGTCGCACTGTGTTTTGAGTACCAAACGACGCCTTTTCCCGGAGGGATCCTTGCGCTGCAGAGGTCATGCCGCATGTGCTGGATCTTTTTGGCCTGCTGTGGTATCACCAACATCCGGTTATGGCGCCGGTTGACGCGGGATGCCGTCCCGGATCTCGCCGGATCCCTTCCTCACAACGCCATGCCTCTGACGAGTCGAGTGTTCCCGGTCCTTCGGGATACACAGAGGGACGAATGCGCGCCGCACCTGCTCACCGTGCATGACGTCCCACGCCCGCCCATCGAGGAGCGGCTTTCCATCATGTTTCTCAAGCACCGCATGCGGGGGATCGGCGGATCGTTCCGCGCCAACGCCGACTATGCGCCTTGGAACGGCTGGGCGGAGATGGTTCGGGACCTGAGAGCCATCAAGGTGGCGGCGGCGCTGCGCAAGGACCACCCGGAACCGGATGTCGGAGCGCAGGTTCAAGGCAATTCCCAATGAAGCCCTCGCCCAGATCGCACCTCTATCGGCTGTTGCTGGTGCTTGCCGTCGCCGGCGCCGGTTTCGTCGGACTGCGACAGCTCGCCATACCCGACAGTTGGGACGAAGAACACTGGTACCGGGGCGATGCGCTGGATGAACTGGCGGCGCAGCCCTCACGTTTCGGCGGAAATGCCTCCTGCGAGGGTTCCTCGTGCCACGAGCCGCCGGCGAATCACAAGGCCAACTACGATGCCCTTTCCCAGGGGTTGCACGCGGGGGTCGCTTGTGAGAGTTGTCACGGCCCCCTCGCACGGCACGCGGCGGACGGCGAGAAGCTTGATCACGCCCGACTGAATGTCGCGAACGAGCTTTGTCTCGGCTGCCATCAGGAACTCATTGCGCGGCCGCAGAATTTTCCTCAGTTCAGCGAGACGCTGTTGTACCACGAACTGCTCAATGTGCGGGAGACATCGCCCTGCCGGGCCTGCCATAACCCCCATGAACCCGCTTGAGGTGAGGCAATGAAACAACCCGAGACCAACGGTAGACGTGTGTTTCTGAGCAAACTGCTCGGCGGGGGGGTGGCGGCCGCGGGTGCCCTCATGGGGTTGCGTGCCCCCGCGCTGGCGAAAGTTCTGGAGGGTCCGGACGAGGGATTCGATCCCGGTGAGCACGACTATGTCTTCGTCGTCGACATCCAGAAGTGCATCGGTTGCGGGAATTGCGTGCGCGCCTGCGGTATCGAGAACAATGTCCCGGAAGGTCAGTTCCGCACCTGGATCGAGCGCTATGTGGTGACACACGAGGGCGTACACGTCGACTCGCCCGAAGGCGGTATGAACGGGTTCGAGGCGATCGATCCCGCTTTGCGGGAGCAGGCAATCAACGCGTTCTTCGTGCCCAAGCTCTGCAATCACTGCGCCGAGGCTCCTTGCGTACAGGTGTGTCCGGTGGGAGCGACCTTCACCTCACCCGAGGGCTTCGTGCTGGTGGATCCCGAGCACTGCATCGGCTGCGGCTACTGCATACAGGCCTGCCCCTATGGTGTGCGTTTCATGAACAAGGAGCGACGCGTGGCCGACAAGTGCACCTGGTGTTACCACCGGATCCGGCGGGGTCAGCAACCCGCCTGTGTTACGGTCTGCCCGACGGGATCGCGTTCCTTCGGAGATACCAGGGACGAGAACGATCCCGTGGCACAGATACTGAAAGACGATCAGTGGGACGTGCTCAAACCCGGGATGCACACGCAGTGTCAGGTGCTCTACGTCGGTCTGCCGCGAGTGGTGGTCTGAGATGCTTCCCAACGAGTCGCTAGTCAATTTCATCTTCCCCAACAACGCTCATATTGACTGGTCCCTGATGATCGTCATCTACCCCTACATCACGGGGCTGGTGGCGGGGGCGTTCGTGGTGTCCTCGCTCTATCATGTCTTTCGCATCCGCGAGTTCGAAGGAATCGCCCGATTCGCGCTGGTTGCGGCCTTCTGTTTCGGTCTGTTCGCCGCGGTGCCGCTTCTCGTCCACCTGGCCCAGCCGCAGCGCGCCTTCAACATCTTCTTCACCACCCACCTGACCTCCGCAATGAGCGTGTTCGGCTACGTCTATTCCAGCTACATGGTGTTGCTGATGGTGGAACTGTGGCTGACCTACCGGGACTACTTCATCGAACGCGCCAAGGAGACCAGCGGACTGCAGCGGGTCGTGTGGACGGCACTGACACTGGGCGTGACCGAATACACGCCGGAGTCTGCCCGCATCGACTACAGGCTGACGACCTTCCTGGCCGCGATCGGGATTCCCTGGGCCTGCGTTCTGCACGGCTACGTGGGCTTCATCTTCGGCAGCGTCAAGGCCAACGCCTGGTGGGCCACCCCCCTGCAGCCGATCATCTTCCTCATGTCGGCCATCGTCAGCGGCATGGCCATGCTGTGCCTGATGTACAGCTTTGTGCGCTGGCGAACCGGTCGGCCCTACGACTACGCCATGATCCGCAAACTGATGACCTTTCTCTGGGGGTTCGTGATCATCGATTTCACCATTGAGGTCCTCGAGGTGTTCTACGTCTACTACGAACACGGTCACCACTGGTCGCTGATCGGGCCGCTGCTTTCCGGTCCCCTGTACAACAGCTTCGTCATTACACAGATGCTGATCCTGTCCGCGATACCGTTTCTGGTGCTTGCGGTCGTGGTGATCCGCGCCATCGACAGAAAACCGCTCCTGTATCTGGCGAATTTCGCCAGCCTGCTGCTGGTCCTGCAGGTGCTTGTCATGCGTTTCAATGTTGTGATCGGCGGGCAGAACATCTCAAAATCGGATCGAGGTTTTGCGACCTTTCATTTCGAGATCCTGGCCAAGGAGGGAGTCCTTCCGGCGCTCATCATTCTGGCGGCGCCGTTCGTCGTCTACTATATCCTGAGCCGCTTCATTCCGATCTTCGACGATGACGAAAGGCTGACCGCCCGTTGAGTTCAGGAGGACAGGTATGCTCAAGGTGTCACGATTAAGGGGGCCGGTTACCACGCTGGTGGCCGGATTGGTGGCGGGACTGACCTGCGTGGCGGCGCAAGCCGAGCCCCCCTCGGCGCCCAATCTCTCGAACAACTGCGCGGGTTGTCACGGCACCAACGGCTACAGCGCCAAGCCCATGCCCATCATCGCCGGTCTGTCGCAACCCTATTTCTCCCGGGTCCTGCGCCAATTCAAGAACGGTGAGCGTCCCTCGACCATCATGGGTCGGCTGGCGAAGGGCTACACCGACGCGGAGATCGATGACATAGCCGCCTTCTTTTCTTCGCAAATCTGGAAGTCCCCGGAGCAGGAACTCGACCCGGCGAAAATAGAGAAAGGGCGCAAGATACACGAGGAGAAATGCGCGACCTGCCACAGGGACAACGGTCGTTTCCAGAACGCGGAAACCCCCAGGATCGCGGGGCAATGGAGTCGCTACCTGGAGTTTGTTCTGCAGGAATACTGGCGCGTGGGACGCAAGATGCCGAATCGATTCATGACCATCGTGGTACAACCACTGACGTCCAGCGACATTTCGGCGTTGTCGCATTTCTATGCGAGCATGAAATGAAGGGTTGGATTCGGATCGCGGTTTCACGGAGAAAGGGCGAATGTTGACTCGCAGACGGTTCCTGGCGGCATTGGGGTATTCCGCAGGTCTTGGGCTCGCGTCGGCGACCGCGTTGGCGGGGGAGGCGAGGTACAAGGCGCGGGTCGTGATAGTCGGCGGCGGGTACGGGGGGGCGACGACCGCCAAGTACCTGCGCCTGGCCGATCCGCACGTGGAGGTCTTTCTGATCGAGAAAGACCCAGAGTATATCTCCTGCGCCCTGAGCAACGAGGTACTGGCCGACGAGCGGACCTTGGAGAGCCTCACGTTCAGCTACGACGCGCTGAGTGCGTTCTACGGGGTCAAGATGGTGCAGGACGAGGTCACCGAGATTGACCCGGTCAACAGGAAGGTTAAGATCGCCGCCGGGGTGGAGCTCGCCTACGATCGCCTGGTGGTGTCGCCCGGCATCGCGTTCCGGTGGGGTGCGATCGAGGGTTACGACGAGGCCGCGAGCCAGATCATGCCCCATGCCTGGTTCGCCGGTGAGCAGACCCGGTTGCTGCGCAGTCAACTCGACGATGTCCCGGCGGACGGCAAAGTATTTATCGTCGCCCCGCCCAATCCGTACAAGTGTCCGCCCGGGCCCTACGAGCGCGCCGGGTTGATTGCGCATTTACTCTGGCAACACAACAAGCGCCAGGCGAAGGTGATCATTCTCGACGCCAAGGAGAACTTCGCCAAGAAATCGCTGTTTTTACGGGCCTGGGAGGAACACTACCCCGGCATGGTCGAGTGGGTTCCGGGCAGCAAAGACGGCAGGGTCCTCGCCGTCGATCCGCAAAGGCGTACGTTGAAGACCGAGTTTGACGAACACCGCGGGGACGTCGTCAATGTCATCCCGCCGCAAAAGGCGGGGCGAATCGCGGAGGTGGCGGGTCTGACCGACGGTAGCGGCTGGTGTCCCGTCGATCCGAGGACCTTCGAGTCCAGGCTGCAAGACGACATTCACGTCATCGGAGATGCCTGCATCGCGGGCGCGATGCCGAAATCCGCCTATGCGGCGAACAGTCAGGGCAAGAACTGCGCGTTGGCCATACAGGCCCTGATCAACGACAATCCGCCCCCGGAGCCCTCCTTTGTCAACACCTGCTACAGCATCCCCGCTCCGGGCTACGGAATCTCGGTGGCTGCGGTCTACCGTCTCAGGGACGGAGAGATCGTCGCGGTGGAGGGGGCGGGGGGGGTCTCACCCCTGGAGGGATCGGACTGGGACTGGGAGCGGGAGATGGAGGCCGCCTATGCCCGAAGCTGGTTCGTGAACATCACGTCAGACATCTTCCTCTAGGACGAGGGCACTGCACGTGCTCCGCCTGACACGGCTGGTGTCACAGGGCGGTATATGATAGCTCAACGCGCAATCACAGGAATCCGACTGACATGAAAGAGATTAAGAACATCCTGCTCTGCACCCATCCCGAGATCACCGACAGTAACATCGTTGACAGGGCGGCGGAACTCGCCAGGGTGTGCGGGGCGCACCTCAAGGTGTTCCATGTGGTCGGCGGTTATCCGGAAGACCTGAAGCAGTGGTGGAACGTGCGCAACCCGCAGAAACTCCACGACAAGATCCAGAAAGAGCGGGAGAAGTTCGTCGAAGGGATCGTCGAGCAGGTCAGGGACAGGCAGGTAGAGGACGTGAGTTCCGAGATCCGTTGGGGAAAGGAGTATGTGACCATTATAGAAGAGGTCATGCGCAACCCCTATGATCTGGTCATGCTGACGGCGCGAGACCGGACCCAGATCGCAAAGGTCATGTTCGAGTGTCCCTCGCGGGACCTGTTCCTGCATTGTCCCTGCGCGCTTTGGATCTTCAAGAGCAAGAAGCAATGTACAACCAAGCGGGTCGTCGCGGCCCTGGGTGGTGAGGGTGGACACGTGGAGTGCGATGGCCTGAACGCGAAGATCCTGAAGGCGGCGGCCGCCGTCGCCCAGGGTTTCGGCAGTGAGCTGCACATCGTTCACGCGATGCAGCTCTACGGCGGCAAGGGAATCAAGAAGGGAGGTGGATTGCGCACCGATCTTGTCGATGTGATGGAACGGCTCCGCGAAGACATCGCCAGGCAGTGTGAACCCATCATGCGCGACTACAAGCTGAAACTCGATCCCGGGCGGATCCATCTGCTGGTCGGCAAGCCGGTGGAGGTTGTTCCACAGTTCGCCAGCGACGAACGGATGAACCTGGTGGTCATGGGCACGGCGGCGCGTACCGGTTTGCCCAGCCTGATCCATGCCAATGCCGCCGAAGCGGTGCTGCAGCAGGTGGACTGCGGCCTGCTGGTGGTCAAGCCGGACGATTTCGTTTCGATGGTCGAGATCGCGGAACACGACGGCTCCTGAGACGCAGGGAGCCGGAGATACGGCTTGTCCGCTTCGGTCCTGCTCGACAAAAGCGACATGGGGTCATCGGCCTGCGGTGTTTTCTGTAAGAGAAAATTACCTGGAACGAGTCACCAAAGGAGAATGAATCGATGAAACGTATGATCGTTGTCACGTTGGTCCTGGGCCTGTTGACAGTTACGGGTACGGCCGTCGCGGCGGATGCCGAGGCAGGCAAGGCAAAGGCGGCGGCGTGTTCGGGCTGCCACCTGACCGGGAACCCAGTGGCGCCGGTGCTGAACGGTATGCCAGAGCAGTATCTCATCAAAGCCACGAAGGCCTATGTGAGCGGGGAGCGCAACGACGCATCCATGAAGGCCATGGTCATTAACCTGTCAGATGGCGATATCGAGGATCTCGCGGCGTTCTACGCGACACAGACGTGCAAGTGATGCAGACGGTGGCCCGCGGGGAGTCGATTGAAGATGAATACGTTTAGGAATCTGCTTGCGATCATCGGGCTTGTCGCTTTGATCGCGGGCGGGGCGCTGCTCTACAACGTCTAGTCTGCGACGCGAAGTCTCGATTCGGAGGCATTCGGTCTTTATGGGGAATTCATCGGCAAGCAGCAAAGGCGATTTCTATTAATTGAAATACCATCCTGCTTGTCTTTTCGCCCGTCCTCTGTGTTGCGACAACAGTGACATGTACCCGTGACGGAGTAAATATTCTGCCACCCCATTCGTACGGAAAAATAGTCCGGGACACAGGAGTGCGAACAATGTATAAACTCACCCATGGAAGGCGCAGCAAGAACCTCCCCGCCCCCTGAGCGACGACAATCGCTCGTCTCGTTTGATGAAGGGCAACCGCCCCCGTTCTCGCAACAATGGGTCACGATCACCAAGCAGGAGCACATCGATCTCAGCGCTCGGGCGAAGTATTGGGAGGCCCAGCATCAGAGGACCTGATCTCGGCCCCGCGGTCTTCTGGTAAGGGTCTGGCGAAAACCCTCGGGAATTCAATCGGAAGCAAGCCAACTGCGGCGATTCTGCCGAGCAGCCTTTGGCGGAGGCTTGGATTTTGCGAAGATGCCAGTTTCGGTGCGCCGGGTGCGCCGAGCCTCAAGATTGTCCTGCCGAAAGGGCCGAAGCCGATGCCGCAAATCCAGTTGCCGATCTTCCCCGAGGGCGTCACCCCCATTACCGCCGTGCTGGCGTTCAGCAAACGGGATGGACGCGTGACCTACTTCAACGGCAGCATGCCGGTGTTCGTTCACGCTGAAGA